>WQUN01000047.1 GCA_009782085.1 Bacillota bacterium | reverse complement strand
AGCGATCTTTTCATCTGTCACCCTGAGCGAAGCGAAGGGTCTAAAGATTCTTCGCTCCGCTCAGAATGACAATGTGGTTATTTTCAGGTTGAACGGCTATATATCGTCGGGGAGGCCCCCCTGGGCGTCCCGGCGCCTGTAATCTTCCGAAAATAACGGGACGCCGAGGGCGGCGTCCCCTACAAAACAACCGTATTTTAGCGTATCCCGCTAAAATTTGCCGCCCCCTTGATTCATTGAGCGGCTTCCGGCTTTCATGTCTCCGTCCGCCTTTGTTTCCCCGTCCGCCTTCATTACCCCGTTGCCTTTGTTTCCCCGTCCGCCTTCGTTTCCCCGTCCGCCTTCGTTTGCGCCCGCCGCGCGCACGCCCACATCGCCGCGCCCAAAGCCGCGCCGCCGGCCAGGTTCCCTAAGGTCACCATCGCCAGGCGCGTCAGGAAGCCGCCCCACGTCAGGGGCGACGTGTTCACGCCGGCGTCGGCGGCCAGCGCGGCGTATCTGGCTATCGAATTCGCGAAGAGCCCGGCCGGGACGGTGTACATGTTGGCGACGCTGTGCTCGAAGCCGCAGATCACGAAAAAGGCCACCGGGAAGTACGCGCCGGCTATGCGCCCGATAACGTCCTTGGCCATCAGGCTCGCCAGGACGCCCGTGCAGACCAGTATGTTGCAGAATATCCCCAGGACGAAGGCGTTTTGCAGCGGCATGGCGCACTTGTTCGCGGCGGCGTTGATGGTGTAGACCGCCAGCGCGCCGCCGGACCAGTTCAGCTGCCCGAAGAACGCGCAGCCCGCCGCGACCGCCACCGATCCCGCGAAGTTGCCGATGTAGACGATGACCCAGTTCCTCAGGATCCGGCGTATTTTTATGTCCCGGTTCAGCGCGGAAATGCTCATCAGGAAGTTCCCCGTGACCAGCTCCGCGTTCGTCAGCAGCACCATGCACAGCCCGGCCGGGAAAACCAGCCCGGCGGCGAGCCTGGCGGCGGAGACGCCGGCGAGGCTGTGGGCGGCGGTGTTGGCCGCGGCCCCGGCGAACGCGATATACACCCCGGCCAGCGCGGCCAGAACGAACATGGCCCAGGCCGGCCGCGCGGCCTTATTTTTGGCCGATTCGGAATAGTTGACGACTGTTTCGGCGGGGGTAAAGATATTCGTCGGAATCACCTCCGTGGTGCATTTTAGCACAAACCGCACTAAGCATATGGCACAATTTTACAAGATTTATCAAGACTATTTTAGACTATTTTGAGCATAAATTATCATCAGCAAGTTATTCTTAAAAATAGTGCATAAATTTAGCATTTTGCCCAAATTTATGTTGCGGGGTGTACAAATATAGTGTATAATTCCAGAAAATACCTAAGAAACCAATCATACACCCCGCCGCAAGACGTATACATTAATGCGGGCGCGGCGAAGGGGCGTGTGATATGGGCAAATTACTTTACATGAAGGCGGCAAAACCGATGGGCAGCGACTTTGCGCTTATAGGAAGCGAAACGCGTGAATCCGGGAATTCACCGGAAAAAAACATGCTGGTGTTCGCTGAAATGGTAACTTATTTTGCCGGTTATGTCAACGGGGAACCGCCGCGCGGCAAACCGGGGCCGCTCTACAAAACCAAGCTGAATAAACTTCTCTTTTACGCGCAGTTTTTGTATTATAAGAAATACGGCGCCAGATTGCTGAACAACGAATTCATAGCGGATTACTACGGCCCGGTGATGGACGGGCTTGACGAGTGCCTGGAGGAGCTGGAGTCGTCAAAGATCATCGCGATTAAAAACGGCGATTTCGGGACGAAAATAGTCCCGTTGGTCCGGCTGCGCGACGACGAGTACGAATCAAAGGCGCTGCTGTGGGTTTTGAACGACGTGGCGAGGAAATTTGACGGCTGTTCCGCGCGGGAAACCTCGGATTATTCCCATCAGGAGCCGCTTTGGCAAAACACGGAGCTGAAAAAGCCCATACCTATTGCCCGGGCCGGCGAACTGCGAGACTTTTGTATATGACGGCTTCAAAATATGTTTACTTCGGCCTGGCGATCCTTTTCTTTATCGCCGGCGTTTTTTGCCTGTACTTTGGCGTTTTTAAGCCGCATTATCTGACCGTGCTCAAAAAACGGCGCGTGATTCCCGATGAGGAAAGCGTCTGCGTCCGTTTTTTTGACAAATACCCGTCCGGGAAAAGAAAACACATGGCTTCCTGCGCCAAATTGCTGCTCATATCCGTGTTTATTTCATTTATAGTTATCTTCGTCGCGACTCTGAATAAAATTCTCAATATGCCGTTCAATATCGTCGACTTTGTCGGGGCCCTTGCTTTTTACCTGTTTATTCTGGGCATCGCGACGGAGTCCGCGAAGGGCAAGTATGAGAAACTGATCGGGGCCGTTTCCTGGGCGAAAGAAAAGATATCCGAGAGCGTCGTGAACCGGGAGCGCGACGCGTGCGCCAGGGAGATAGAAGAACTGATCACCGGTTGGTACACGGACTGGATCTATGGGAAAGGAACTTTATTTGGCGAACTGATCGTGACATATGTCGGAAACGAATATCTGGAAAAAAAAATCCCCGCCGAATGCTCGGAACAAAACCGAAGCCGTCTTTTGAGCTTAAAACATGACATAATTATCGGGCAGGACGCGCCCACGCTGACAATGCTGAAGGATTTTTTCAGCATCGAGCTTATCAAGACCGGGGTGTCTTTCAAAATAGTGTTCGGCATGTTTTCCGATATAATAGCGCAGAGCCCCAGATATGACAAAAACGAGCATACACGGCTGGCCGGCATATGGGAAAAACTGAAAGACGAGGAGCTGGCGGACGCGCCGCCCGCCCCGCGTCCGCTGAGCAAGAACGAAATGCGGACGCTGCTGTTTAAGCGGGAAGCAGCGGACGCGAGCGCCAACGAATAGAGGGGCGATATGCCGGAGTGCGGAAACCATTGTCAACAGGTTAAGCGGTGCGGGATAGAATCCGCAGCTACTAAATCGCGGATTCCGTAGGGTCGGGGTTCCATCCCCGACCGTATCGGGGTTCCATCCCCGACCGTATCGGGGTTCCATCCCCGACCGTAAACCCCCACGACAAACGCATAACATACAAATTGCACAACGAATGTAGGGCGCGCCGACCCCGGCGCGCCGAGCTTGCCACAATATTCATGGTGATAGTCGTAAAAAGCGTTGATGCGTTGTTATAAGGGCGGCAGAACGCCGCCCCTACAGTCAAAACGGCGAATTGTCAGGATTTTGTAGGGGCGGCGTTCTGCCGCCCGCCCGTATCAACACTATTTGAGACTATAACCATATTCATTGTAAACAGCGCCAATTGAGCGGAACGGCGCGCCGGGGTCGGCGCGCCCTACAATAAAAGGAACTCTGATTTTATGCAGAAATACTTTCATGCGTTGTCGTGGCCGCCGCCTGTTTTCGCAGGCGGACGGTCTTTTTGCTGTTGTTTTTTTGCGCGGGAGGTTTATAATTGATGCGGAGCAAACAATGATACGGAGAGAATGGTTAAATTGAAAAAAGTCAACTTGAAAAAAGACGGTTCACAGCGAAAATACATCGGCGGCCAGGCGGTCATCGAGGGCGTGATGATGCGCGGCGAGGGCATGTACGCCATGGCGGTGCGCGCGTCCGACGGCAAAATCGAGGTCGAGAAAAAGACGCTGAAACCGGTCGAAAAGCGGCTGCCGTTTCTGAAATGGCCGGTTTTCCGCGGCGTCGTGATGTTCGTGGACTCGCTCGTCACGGGGATGAAGATCATCACGCGCTCCGCCGAAATGGCGGGCATCATGGAGACGGAGCCGGAGGATACGGCCAAAGCCGCCAAAGGTCAAGCCAACGGGCCGGCGGGCCGGCGGGCCAACGCCCACGCCGATGAGCCAGCCAATGTTCACGCCGGCAGGCCGACAGATGGTCATGCCGACGGGCAAGCCAATGGTTACGCCGGCGGGCCTGTCAACGCTCATACAGACGGGCAGCCGCGCTCCGCCGAAATGGCGGGCATCATGGAGGCGGAGCCGGTAGATACGCCCAATTCCGCCACCATGAATGCGGAGCCGGATTATACTGCCAAATCCGCCGACGAACGGCCCGGCGGCCTGGCCGGCGGGCACTCCGACAGTCCGGCCAACGCCCACTCCGGCGTGCACGCCGACAGTCCGGTCAACGCCCACTCCGGCGTGCACTCCGACAGTCCGGCCAACGCCCACTCCGACGTGCACGCCGATAGTCCGGCCAACGCCCACTCCGGCGTGCACGCCGACAGTCCGGCCAACGCCCACTCCGGCGTGCACGCCGACAGTCCGGCTAACGCCCACTCCGGCGTGCCGACAGATAGTCATGCCAACAAAACGACAAATAGTCCCGCCGACAGTCCGTCCAACTTACAGGAAAGCGCCCGCCCCGTCCCCGCGAAACCCGCGAAACCCGCGCAAGCCGGCGCGGCGGCCAAGCCCAAATCCGCCGAAAAACAGGGCGACTCCATGATCTACGTCAGCGTGGCCCTTGCGATAGTCCTGGCGGTGGGCATATTCATGCTCCTGCCGGTCTGGCTGGGGAGCTTTTTCAGGCCGCTTTTGGGCGGCAGCACCTGGGCGCTCGGCATAATCGAGGGCCTGATAAGGATCGCGATATTCCTGCTGTACGTATACCTGATCTCGCTGTCCAAGGACATCCGCCGCGTATACCAGTACCACGGCGCGGAGCACAAGACCATCAACTGCTACGAGAGCGGCGACGAGCTTTGCGTGGCGAACGTCCGCGGCCGCTCCCGCCTGCACAAGCGCTGCGGGACGAGCTTCCTCCTGATCGTCATGCTGATAAGCATGATCGTGTTTTTCTTCGTGCGCACGGGCAGCGTCCCGCTGCGCATACTCTCCCGGCTGATCCTCGTCCCGGTGATCGCCGGGCTTTCCTACGAGGTCATCCGCTGGGCCGGGCGCAACGACAACCGCTTCGTGCGCATCGTGAGCTTCCCGGGCATGTGCGTCCAGCGCATGACCACCGCGGAGCCGGACGACGGCCAGATCGAGACGGCCATAGCGGCCATGAACGGCGTTCTGGAGGCCGAGCCCGACAAACCGGCGGACAGCGGCAAGCCGAAAGAGATATACCAGCCGGACGGGCCAAGCATGGACGCGGCGGTTGAGCATGTCGGAGACGCCGGGTTTATCGGGAATAATGATCCTGCCGAACATACCGCGCCGGTCGAACACAATGAGCCTTGACGAGCTTTTGGCGTGGGGGAAAGAGCGCCTTTCCGGACGCGGCAACGCGAAAGCCACGGCTTCGGGTTCCGCCGCCGATGCGCCCGCGCCGTTCGCCGTAGGGTCGGGGTTCCATCCCCGGCCGGCTAGGTTCCATCCCCGACCGGTTAGGTTCCATCCCCGGCCGGCTGGGTTCCATCCCCGGTCGGTTAGGTTCCATCCCCGACCGGCGGGGTTCCGGGGGAAAGAGTGTCTTTCCGGACGCGGCGGCGCGGAAGTTGCGGCCGCGGGTTCCGCCGACAATGCGCCCGCGCCGGTCGCCGTAGGGTCGGGGTTCCATCCCCGACAGGCTGGGTTCCATCCCCGGTCGGCTAGGTTCCATCCCCGACCGGCTAGGTTCCATCCCCGACTGGCTGGGTTCCGGGGGAAAGAGTGTCTTTCCGGACGCGGCGGCGCGGAAGCCGCGGCCGCGGGTTCCGCCGCCGATGCGCCCGCGCCGGTCGCCGTAGGGTCGGGGTTCCATCCCCGATCGGCGGGGTTCCATCCCCAGCCGGCGGGGTTCCGAGGGAAAGAGCGCCTTTCCGGACGAGGCAACGCGGAAGTCTCGGCCGCAGGTTCCGCCGCCGATGCGCCCGCGCCGGTCGCCGTAGGGTCGAGGTTCCATCCCCGACCGGCGGGTGTTAGCGCCGCCGAAACCGCGTCCGCGGCCGGGTCAACAGCAGCGCCCGCAACCGCGGCCCTGGACGCCAGGGTTCTTTTGGCCCATGCCGCGAATCGTTCGGTCGAGTTTGTATTGTCTCACGGAGACGAGCGCGCCGCCGAAAACACTGTCCGCGGTGTGAGCGCCGCCGAAACCGCGTCCGCGGCCGGGTCAACGGCAGCGCCCGCAACCGCGGCCCTGGACGCGCGGGTTCTTTTGGCCCATGCCGCGAATCGTTCGGTCGAGTTTGTTTTGTCTCACGGAGACGAGCGCGCCGCCGAAAACACTGTCCGCGCTTACGAAGCCCTGATAAAAAAAAGGCTGAATTCAGCGCCCGTCGCCTATCTGACCGGACGCCGGGAGTTTATGGGCCTGGATTTCGAGGTGGACGAACGTGTCCTGATCCCGAGGCCGGAGACTGAAATCCTGGCCGAGGAAGCCGTAGCCTTTGTGAAAAAAACCGGAGCGCGGCGCGTTCTGGACTTGTGCGCGGGAAGCGGCTGTATAGGCGTTTCCCTGGCGTATTACTGCGAAAATCTTTTTGTCACGGCGTCCGACGTTTCGGCCGGGGCGCTCGAGGCCGCGCGGAGGAACGCCGAAAGGCTGGGAGTGGCGGACAGGATCGAATTTGTCGAATCCGACCTGTTTGAATCCCTATACGAGCGGCATATGGGTGATACGCATTATGATCCGACATATTTTCGAGGCGTTTCCGCGGATGAAAAATACGGCCTGATCGTCTCGAACCCGCCCTATATCCCGCGCGCGGAGCTCTCATCTTTGCCGGCGTCCGTGAAGGACTGGGAGCCGCGCCTGGCCCTGGACGGCGGGGAGGACGGGCTGGGGTTTTACCGGCGGATATTCGC
>WQUN01000046.1 GCA_009782085.1 Bacillota bacterium | reverse complement strand
AGCACGATACTCACGCCGATGCCAAGGGAAACGCGCAAATACACGACCTTGCTGTTAAACTTGCCGTGCCCGAGATTCATCTCCGCGATGGCCAGACAGGTCGGATCGTGTTCCACCAGCACGGGCAAACGGAATTCGTCTTCAAAAATCCGGCGGATGCTGACGTTTTTCCAATCCTTAAAATGCTGCGAGTAGACGGCGACGCCGTTTTCGATGTCCACAACGCTCATCAGCGCGAAGCCGACGCCTTTTACCTCGCCCGCGTTTACCGGGCCGCTGTCCAGCGCCCGGCGGATCATCTCCTTCACCATGCCGACAATGCTGTCCCGCTCGTATTCCACCAGCATTTTGCTCTCCGTGTACAACAACCGGCATTTCAGGTCTATTACGGCCAGGTGCAGGCTTTCGACGTTGATGTCCACGCCGATGTACAGATTTCGCCGCGGATTTATATCATACGCCTTGGCCGGCCGGCCCAGGCTGTTTTCGCTCCGGCGCGTTGTTTCGATCACATAGCCTTGCTGTATCAGCTCTTCGGTCAGCCCGGACGCGGAGGCCCAGCTTAAACCGGTGCCGGCCTGAATGCCCCGTTTTGTGCAGGGTCCGCCGCTCGTCCGTATACATTCCAGGACCTGGCTCAAATTGCGGATCCGCATCATATCCTGATCGATCATTCCGTTCCTCCATGGCGGGCGATTCTACGCGCGGAACGCGAAGGGCTTCCTGCGCACTGCGTACGCGAACGGCAGCAGTTTGTACCGCCCCCCGGCGTATACGACATATTGGCAGCCCTGGCCGCCGTCATCGGCCACGGCCTTCAGCGCTTCCTCCGCGAAACGGGCGGCGTGCAGCCTCTCCCTCGCGGTGGGCGTCCCGCCCCGCTGCTGGTAGCCGATCATGTTTATTTTTGCCTTATACCCGTCTTCCGTCAATCTGTCATAATAAATTTGCGTCCTGTACATCCCTTCCGCGACAGTCACGATAACGGAACCCCCGTTTTTGCCGCGAAGTTTCTCCTCGATCTGATGAACGACCTCGTCGTCCGCCGGGGAAGTCTCGCAGATCACGCACATATCCGCGATGCCCATTTCATACGCGGCGTAGGGGAAATATCCCTCGCGCGCGCCCAGAGTCTCCACCAGGAAAATACGCCCGCCCATCGACAGCCCGGTGTCGGTGATGTCGTCGATGTACGCTGTGAGCTTGTTGAGGGCCGTGTCGTAGCCCAGCGTATAGTCGGACCCGTATATGTTGTTGTCGATCGTGGCAGGTATGCCGACGATTTTTATGCCGGTAAACTTTGAAAGGGCCAGGCCGCCCATGAAAGACCCGTCGCCGCCCAGGACGACCAGAGCGCCCAGGCCCATCGCCTCCAGCTTTTCGGCGGCCAGCTTTTGAGTGCCGGGTTCTTCCAATTCGGGAAGCCGGCCGCACAAAAGCACTGTCCCGCCCAGCTTGTAGAAGCCGGGAACATCCTCCGGGCGTAAAACTACGGTCTCGCCCGAGAGTATCCCCCCGTAGCCCCGCCTGATCCCGACTATCTGATGGCCGAGCCGCGAGGCTTCTCTGACAAGGGAGGCGATGCAGGGGTTCATCCCCGGCGCGTCGCCCCCGCTGGTCAAAACGCCTATTTTCATCCTTCCATCCCGCCTTATGCCGATTCCGTTACGCCTTGCCCGCGCAGCCGAATATTTTCATTTTTCCGGCGGCGATCGTTTTGCTTCCCTCGTAGACGGCCCGCATGAAATCGCGGGGGTCGCCCTCCGGCCCTTTTTCCTTGGCAATTTCGCAGAGGCGGCTCGAGAATGAGAATTTCAATTCCGTGCCCACGTTGACCTTGCTGATTCCGCAGCGGATCGCCCTTTGAAAGTCCTCAACGGAAAGCCCCGTGCCGCCGTGCATGACCAGCGGGGTATCCGTCAGGCCGGCTATCTCCTCGATCAGGTCGAAACGGATATGGGGCTCCTGCTTATAAAAGCCGTGCACCGTGCCGATGCCGACGGCCAGCGCGTCGATCCCGGTCTTTTCGATAAATTCACCGACTTTTCCGGGATTTATATACTCGGCCTCGCCGCCGACAATGTCCTCCTCCCGCCCCGCCACCGTGCCCAGCTCCGCCTCTACCGACACGCCTTTCCCGTGGGCGATTTCCACGACCCTTTTTGTTATCTCCGCGTTCTCGTCAAAGGGTTTTGTGGATGCGTCGATCATGACGGAAGTGAAACCCGCGTTGACGCATGTCTGCAACAATTCTAAGTCCTTGCAGTGATCCAGGTGCAAAGCGCAGGCCGCGCCGGCGTCTTCGGCGAGGCACCGGTACGCGTGCACGATTTCTTTTATCCCGAAAAACTTCACCGTGCCCCCGCTGGCCATCAGAATGACGGGGGCGCTGTTTTCGGCGGCCGCGTGAACCAGGGCTTTCAGATCCGTGAATTCGTTGAAATTGAAAGCGCCGACGCCGTACTTGCCCTGTTTCGCCTTTTTTAGCATACCGTTCATATTCTCGATCATTGCTGCCTCCCGATATTCTTATTTTCAGATATTAGCAAGTACGCGCCCCATATGACCGCCTTATCGCACAAAACGGAATAGCGTATCAGCTTTCGGGGATCATATGGCTGCATGGCGCGGTCGGTCATCGTTTTGAACATATTTTCCTCAAACAGTCCGTGAGCTTTGGAAAAGCCGCCTCCAATCACTATTACTTCCGGGTCGAACAAGTTCACTATATTGTTAAGGCCGATTCCCATATAGCGCCCGACTTCCGCAAGTTCCGACAAGGCGTACTCATCCCCGTCCAGCGCCGCTTGGGTGATGATTTTGGCGGTTATTTTATCCGGCTGACGCCGGACCAGTTCCCAAATTTTAGTTTGAGTATGCGGATCGTTTATAAGTTTCCGCCTGACGCGGTCGGCCAAACCTGTGCCGGAAGCGTAAAGTTCAAGGCATCCTTTCCCGCCGCACGGGCAATCCGGCCCCCCGTCCACAATGTTCATGTGCCCGACTTCGCACGAGGAATCCCGGAAACCGTGAAATATTTCCCCGTTCAGCACAAACCCGCCGCCGACGCCCGTACTCATCGTCACATAGAAGACGCTGTCTTTGCCTTTCGCGACCCCGACGCGCTGCTCGGCCAGCGCTCCTAAGTTGCAGTCGTTATCCAGCATTACGGGACAATGGAAATCCGCTTCCAAACGTTCCGCCAAGTGAAAATTCTCCCAGCCCATCAGCGGGGCGTGGATGATCGTGCCGGTCGTGGTGTCCAGGGGGCCGGGCGAAGCGGCTCCTATTCCGGACAACAGCGGATACGCCTTACGCTTTGTTAAAGCCATGTCCGCCGCCTTTGCGACGGCGTTGTAAATCGAGTCGTTTCCCGTGAAGGCCGGCGTGGGCAAGACAATCAAATCGTCTTCAAATATTTGGCCGTCTTCCGTAAAAACGGCGGCGGAAATCTTCGTGCCTCCTATATCCAGAGCCAAGAAATAGTTCATAACCCCTCCCGTCAAAATTTATGATACGCTTTGATAAAAATATTTGATGAGATTTATATAGTAACACGGCTATCATAAAAAAACAACGCCATTTATACCGGATGCTGAAAACATTTGCCGACGACGTGACAGAGGAGGCTAATGTTTTCGCACTCCGGTAATATAAAATTCTATTGCGTTGCCGTTATGATCGTGTTACAATTTCGCAATGGATTAATATCACAGCGTATCATATATATTGAGGGATTAAGCAAGCAAACATAAAAGAGGAGGCTGTGCGAAATGTCGCAAAAACAGAAATTAAACGTCGGATTTATCGGGGTCGACCAGATTTGCTTCACGGGCGATAAAACGGCCGAGTTTCAAAAAGGGCTCGCCGCGCTGGGCGCGCTGCAAAAGGAATTGGGTTTCACTCTTACGCCCTATTCCGGGACGATAATCACGCGCGAGCAGGCGGACGAAGCCGCCGTTTTCTTCAAAAAAGCTGAGACGGATTTCCTGCTGGTGCAAAATTCCTCCTTCGCCGCGGGGGAGACTATCCTGCCGCTGGCGAAAACCGGAATTCCTCTGGGCCTCTGGGCCGTGCCGGAACCGGCGGCAAAGGGCACGCTGCCGTTGAACAGCCTTTGCGGCGTGAACATGTACGCCAGCATCATCAAAAATTATCTGAAGGAACACAGCCTGAAATACAAATACTTTTTTGGCTACGGCGACGAATTCGCAAACCGCTTCCGGATCACCGTCCGCGCGCTGACCGCGATAAAGCGTATGCGGCGGGCAAAGGTCGCCTTGGTCGGCGGAATCGCCCCCGGCTTCAACGACCTGTATTTTGACGAAAGAATAATCGAAAAGAAACTCGGAGTCAATGTCCAGCGCAACCACGAGTACGCGGATATCAAGGACACGGCCATGGCCTATCCGCAGGACGATATTCAGGAATATATCGCCGAAAGCCTGAGCGGCTACTGTTCTCTCTGCGAGGGCGCGGACGAAAATATACAAATAAACGCCCGCTTTTTGAAGGCGTATAACGAGTTTGCGGAAAAAAACGGCTATGAGGCTTTGGCGGTCAGTTGCTGGCCCAAAATACAGGCGGATTTTCTGGCCTGCAACTGCCACAGCATGGCTAAATTAAATCAGCGGGGCGTGATTGCCGCCTGCGAGGGGGATTTGCCGGGGGCGCTGGGTATGCTGATGCTGCGCTATCTGTCGGATGAAAAACCCGTGACGCTGCTGGATCTGGTCGCCTGCGACGAGCAGGACGACACGCTGCAGCTGTGGCACTGCGGGCCGACCGCCGAGTATTTTGCCGGCGCGGAGGGCGTGAGGATGGGCACGATAGAGGAAGACACGCCGACGCCCGGCAAGCGCCGTTATTTGCGGTATACCCAGGATATGACTTTCAGGGCCGGGGCCGCGACCGTGTCCATGTTCTGCGACGATTTCGATAACATGTTTGTCGCGGGCGGGGCATTCATCGACTATCCCAAAGACCGTTACAACGGCTCCGCCGGCTGGCTGGGGAAGCTGACGCTGAACCGCCGCCCCATAACCGCGCGCAATATGCTGCATACAATACTTAGCCGCGGCGTTCAGCATCATTACCCCGTGGCGTTCGGAGATTGCACAAAAGAGTTGATGGAAGTTTCCGCGTGGCTTGGAATGGGGCTTATTCAGGAAGCGGCTTACGAGGATTACCTTATTCGGTAAAGTCGACTTGCGTGTTTTGTTCAGCTTCCGAAAACCTCCCTGAAAACCCTGACATACGTCAAAAACTGCTCATACGAACAGTCCGGGGGGATGCGGTGATCGGGGATCGGCAGATACCCGCCCTGCAAAACGGCCGGTTTGCGGGAGTTCAGGTGTTCGCGTATGGCGGCCTCTCCTTTCGGGATCACATGTTTGTCGACGCCGCCGAACATTTTCAGGCCGGCGCCGAAGGTTTCCCGGAGTTTGACGGGGGAGGCGCCCCATACGCCCACTTCGACCGGAAACAGGATATCTATTCCGGAACCCAGCCAGCAGGGGATCAGCTTCTCCACCTTTCCGTCGCTGTCGAGCATCGTCAGCGCCACGCCGTTTTCTTTATAAAACCGGACCATGTCGCGGTAGCGCCTGTCGAAAAACCGGGCGTACATTTCCGGGGAAAACAGAGGCCCGGCGGAGCCGCAGCAGTCCTCGAAAAAATAGGCCGCGTCGAAGCGGACTTTTTTCACTATGGGCTCAAAAAGCCGCATGAAATACTCGCCCATGTAGCCGACCATTTCATCGAACAGCAATGGGTCGTCATACATCAGGCAGGAAATCGCCTCCACGCCCATCCGGTTGCGCAGCCACCCGTACAGCGATCCCCCCATGAAAACGAGCGCCTTCCCGCTCCCGTTGAGCTCCGCGGCCCGCTCCCGCCAACCCTCGGGCCGCCTGCGGGGGTCGTCCGGGTTCAGAAAGCCCTTGAACCGCTCCCAGGATTCCCGGGTGGGCAAAAGGCTGTATTCGAGGATTTGCGGAATGCTCTCCCCGCGCCTGGAATACCTGCATACCTCCCCCAAGGCGTCCCGGTAGGTAAGGTATTCCTCCGTCTCTTCCAGAAGGATGCGCTCCCCGTCGCCGATCGGGTCGGAATGCGCGAGCCCGTGGCAATCCCAGAGCCCTTCTTCCCAGTCCGGGTCCATTCCTTCGATTTGCGGCCCGGCGTCGCCGGTCAGGCGGTCCGTGACAAGCCCTTCCCTCCGCCACCTTCTTTTAGTCTCGCCCCAGCTGCCGAAAAAGTAGACCGGCAGGCGGTCGGGCCCGCCGCCCAGGAATACCGCCCGAAACCGTTCGCTCTCCGTCATCGCGCCGTTTCCCTCCGGAATTTTTCCTGATCAGTGCCGGACACACAAAGAGATATGTATCAGACTCCGGCCTCCACGCGCCTGATGTATTCGTTCGCCGACGCCGCGTCCTCTTGCTTGTCCATATGCTCGGTCATCATCGGCACGCCCGGCAGTTTCCCAAGGCATTCGATAAACGCGGCGTAGTCCAGGTTGCCGAGGCCGGGGCGGACCTCGCCGAGGTGCACAGTCAGCCGGCCCTCCAGCAATATGTCCTTTGCGTGGCAGCTTTTGATATGCGGGCCGAGCTTCGCGAACCATTCGCGGATAACGCCGCCGGTGTGGTAATAGTCGAACGGGTTGGTGATGATATTGACCGGGTCAAAGTGGGCGGCGAAGTTTTTCCTGTCGACCGCCTTTATCAGCTCCAGATAAGAGTCCGGCGTATGCGGGTACATCCAGGGCATCGGCTCCAGCGTGTAAAACGCGCGCTCCGGTTTCACGGCGTCGATGATCCCGCGGACGGACTCCACGATCATCCCGAACGTCTCCTTTGTGAAATTATCGGGGTGGGGGCCGTCCCATTGGTCCCCGCGCGAGCCGGAGATGTTTACGCAGCAGCGCGCGCCCACGCGTTCCGCCAGCGCGAGCTGGGCTTTCGCGTACTCCGTCGCGGCGCGGGCCGTTTCGGCGTCGGGCGACAGGCAGTTGCGCCAGACGCCGACTTCCGCGATCATAAGGCCGCCGTCGCGGGCCGCGCCGGCGTAGGCGTCTATCAGCGCGCCGGGGGCCGTATGGTCGAGCGGGAAATACACCGCGTCGTATCGCATTTCCCGGACAAGAGCCAGCCATTCCTCCGGGGAGGAAAAGGGCTTCAGTATCGGTCCGCCTAACAGCATGGAATCACCTCTGTATGGATTTTTATTCGCTGGAAGTTTTGGTTGCGAGCATATATCCCGCCGCCCCGACGGCCTGCGCCGACGCCGTCGTCCCCAGATAAACCGCGCCGCCGCGTATGCCGGCGGTATTCCTGCGCAGGACGCACGTGACCGCTATCCCGCCCTTCGCGCCGCGCCTGACGGCTTCGCTTCCGGCGGCGGCTTTAGCGTCCGCCGCCGCGAAATCCTCGGCGTCCCTGAGGTCGGTGAAAACGCGCGCGCCTCCGCTTCCGTGGACCGTGTAGCCGGTTATGCCCT
Source organism: Bacillota bacterium (assembly GCA_009782085.1). Taxonomy (GTDB): domain Bacteria; phylum Bacillota; class Clostridia; order Lachnospirales; family WQUN01; genus WQUN01. The sequence goes on along the minus strand of WQUN01000046.1, from coordinate 8,051 downwards.
CCGGGCTGTTGACCGGAAGTATCTCCACGTCGTACGAGGCGCTGACGTTCCCCATGACGGCGCCGAGCGCGTTCGCGACCTCGTGGTGCTCCGGGATAATCGCCTCCGCGCCGAGCGTTTCCGCCACGTCCTTGATAAAAACGCCTATCGGCGCGCCGATCCCGACGACGGTATACTCCGTTTTGAACGCCGCGGCGATCAGCGGGTCGCGGCGTCCGGTTTTCGCGGCTTCGTAACATTCGTTGATAAACCGCTCCGCTTCCGCGCCGACGCCGTTTTTCCTATAGTCCGGGTATCTGTTCTCCAGCGCGGCCTTGACGATGTTAAGGTATAATTTCCGCCTGACTTCCGAATAGACCGCGCCGCAGAACTCCCCGACGGAAAGGCCGAGGCTGCGCGCGGCGAATTCGACCGCCAGCAAGGACGCCTCCGCGCAATAGCGGGTGAAATCGCCCGTAACGTGCATACAGTCCGTCGGCGTTATCCCGCAGACCGCGACGACCCCGTCCCGGACGAGCCTGCCCGCGTTCAGGCTGTAAATGTCCTTACCGATTGCCTCCGCCGCGGCCGCGGCTGTCAGCGGCCGCTCTTTCAGCGCGGCGGCGAGGGCCTTTTCCTCGCCGGAATGGCGCCAGCTGCCGGAGATGTCCTTGACCGGAATGTAGTGCTCATACAGGTATTTGGTATGCTTTCGCCCGCTAAGAGACAGTTCCCGCAGTTTTTCCAGGACGGACGGATACCGCGCCGCGGCCACGCACATCGGCACAACGCGGTAGTCCTCCAGAAACGGGCCGCCGTCGTTGTAATGGACGGCGCTGTCCCCGCCGAGGCCGAACGTCCTGACGTACAGCCCGTTCACGAACGTCCTCCACTTTCCGATGGAGACGCCGTCCGTCACCGTCACGGGCGCGCCGTCCGCGACAAAAGCGATGTCCGTGGTCGTGCCGCCCATGTCCACGACGATGCAGTTCTTCGCGCCCGTGAGCCGTGTCCCGCCCGTCGCGCTCGCCGCCGGGCCGCATATGAGGGTCTCGACGGGAAAAGACGACGCGAACTCCTCCGACATGAGGCTCCCGTCGCTTCGGACAATGACCAGAGCCGCGCCGATGTCCCGCGCGCGGAGCGCCTTTTTTATCGCCGCGAGGAATTCCGCGATAACGGGGAAAAGCCTCGCGTTCAGAAGCGCGCCGGCGCCGCGCTGGAGGCTGTTAAGCTCCGAGAACAGCTCGTGGCCGCATACGGCGGGGACGCCGTATTTCTCCCGGAACAGCTCCTTCGCCCGCTTTTCGACGACCGCGCCGTTTCGCATGGCGTTCATCTCGATGATTCCGACGCCGTCCAAATCGCCGAAGCCGCTTTCCGGATCGGATATCCGCGCGCGGAACAGGTCCCAGTCCGGCTCGCGCAGGGCCCCGCCCGAAAAATCCGTGAAGGCTTCCTGGATCAGCATCTCTTTCGAGGGCGGAAGGCCGTACTTTCCGCCGTTCCCGTCGATGACTTTGGCGTCGCCGCCGAAGAAGATCAGTTTGGCGCGCCCGCCCCTGTCCTCGACGCAGGCGTTCGTGGCCAAAGTGGTCGAAAGCGAGACGACTTTCGCCTCTTTCAGAAGCTCATGGGGAAGCCCGTCGATCGCCTCCAAAATGCCGGCGGACAGGTCGTCCTTCGTCGTGAGGGCTTTCGCGCAGCCGAGTATTTTTTTGGCGTCAAAATCGTATATAACGGCGTCCGTGTATGTGCCGCCCGTGTCGATCCCTATTCCGATTTGCATACGCACCGCCGGTTTTTGAGTAAACTCTCTTCTATCAGCTGTATCGGGCATCCGTTCAGGTCGTTGTTCTCCTTTTATCGAAATTCCCGCGCGAACGCTTCCCACTCCGCCGCCCCGAAAGGCTCCCCGTGGGCCGGGCAGAAAAACTCGGCGCCGCCGGCCGGCAGTGCCGCGACCGAGGCCAGAAGGGCCTCCCTGTTCCAAGTGATCAGCGCCGGGTGCAGCCCGGGCTTGCCGCCCTTGTTCCGCGCCAGGTCGCCGATGAACAGAACGTTCCGAAAGCGATAGGCCGTGTGCCCCTTCGTGTGGCCGGGGGTAGGAATGACGGCGAACCCGCCGATCCCGTCGCCCTCCAGCCGCGTTGCCTTCCTCGGCTTTTTCGGCTTCATGAGAGCGCCCATGAACCGCTTGACGCCCTCGCGCCCTTTGTTTTCCATGACGCAGGGGTAGTCGCCCGCGCTTATGTATATATCGCAGCCGGTTTTCTCCTGCAAAAACGCCAGGTTCCCGATGTGGTCCACGTCGTGGTGGGTGAGCAGGACGCGCCTTACATCGCCCGGCCTGACACCGCCGGCGGCCAGCTCGGCCAGAATGGCCGCGCCTCTGCCGGGGAAGCCGGTATCGATAAGCGTGACGCCGTCCGCGCCGGTCACGGCGTACGCGTAAGAGCCTTTTGTGCAGTCGAGCCTGAGGACTTCGTCGGTTATTTTCATTTCGCCACCAAATTTCATTGGACTATTACCTATACGCTATTTCCACTTTGAAATCCTTGTCTATTTCCTTCGGCGTCACCGCCAGGATCTCTTTCCCATCGTTCTGCAGCGCGACCACCGCGTGGCGGCACGCTATGCCGACGTCGACAATGTTCAGCTTGTTTTTCAAAAGCACCCGCTTCAGGCCGCGGCCGAAATAGCCGACGGTGACAAGCCTGTCGCCGAAAGCGAGCTTCCAGGGCTGGGAATTCATCGCCGAGGGCGCGACGCGCACGGCGTGGGCGACGGGATTGTCCTCGCCGCTTATCTCAGCGAGCGGAAGGCGGTTGAAATCGCCTTCGCCCGCGCGAAAGGGGGCTCCGCTGTTCCCGAAAGCGAGCATAACGCAGAAGTTTTCGCTTCTTTTCGCCGGCTTGGCCATGCCGAGAAACACGCTGCCCAGGCCGCGGCTTTGCAGAAACAGGTCGCATTTGGAAAGCGCGTAGCCAACGTTCGCGTAGGCGCAGGCGTCGGCCCTGCAATAGGCGAGCGCGTAATACGGGGCTTTCATGCCCCTGACCGCCCCGGCGCGCACGATCTCGAACCGCGCCTCCTGCCCCTTCATCATGTCGGCCGTGTTCAGCACGTCCTGGATGCCCGCGAGCGTCTTCGTGTCCAGGGGTTTGCCGTCGAATTTCCTGACAGAGCGCCTGGCGAACATTGCCTCATATAGTGTCACGAAAAATCCCTCCCCGGTTTTTCATACCCCTTAAGTGGTCTGTCCGTTAAGGAGTGTCTCTATTCTATTCCGCCGTAACGAAATTGTAAACAGGAACATCGTCTTCAGCCTTCACATACCGGCTCGCCATGAAACAAATCTATAAGTCTCTCATATTGTATGACATATAGATAACAAGGAGGTACCGTCATGCAATACTATTACGGAGAACAAAGTATCCACAGGGCCTTGGACGAGGCGGAATTCTGGAAGCTCCAGGAGGCGGAGCACGCGGGTTTGATACCGGTGGTCACGCCGAATCTGGAGCCTCAATACGTCAAAGGGCTGGAGCGTTTCGGCGACGAATTGAGCCATATGCACGCGGAAGCCGTGAAATACGCCGAAAGCCTTACCCGCTCCAAGGGCGTGGCGGACAGGGAGCTGAGAGCGCGGATGCTCGGCCTGATAAAGCTGTGCGTCGAGCAGAGCAAGGGATTTGCGGAGTTTTTGGGGGAAATGCTGCAAAACAGCCGCGCCGTGTACTCCAGCGCGCCCTCGAAGACCGTGATACGCCATATGATAAGGGAATCCGAATATTTCATAGGTATTGATCAGCTGATCCTGCAGCCGTGACCCTGCGCTGATACGAATCTAAGATTCGAATCAGAACCTGTGATAGACAAACCATTCTTTATTGTGTAAAATGTTCCTGCGATCGCGAAATACGAAAAAACCCGTAAATACTAAAGGAGAAACCCATGTCCTCCGTCTACGCCCTGTCGGCTCTCGCCGGCTTCGTCATAGTCGTCGCCTGCGTCTCGGACAACAGGCTCAGGAATTTGCGGATCAGCCCTTATCTGATCCTGATAGGCGTCAGCCTGCTGATACGGCTGTTTTTGCTGAATTCCGCCGCCGGATATGATAACGACATCAACACCTTCAAGAGCTGGGCCAATACCCTGGGCGTCGGCGGCATAGCGAATTTCTACGGAACCGCGGGCTACACGGACTATCCGCCGGGGTTTATGTACGTCCTGTACGTCATAGGCTCGCTCCAGTCCAGGCTCAACCTCGGCGCGGACGCCTTTACGGCGCTGATAAAACTGCCGGGCGTCATAAGCGACTGTGTAATCACCGTCGTCCTCTATAGGCTCGCCCTGAAAAAGCTCTCGCCGAAGGCGGCCTTTTTGGCCGCCCTGGCCTACGCGCTCAATCCCGCGACGATCCTGGACTCGGCGGTCTGGGGCCAGGTCGATTCGTTGCTGGCCGCGCTGCTGCTGGTGTCCGTGAACCGCCTCGCGGATAAGAAATATACGAGCGGCTTCGCCTTCTACGCGCTCGCGGTGCTGGTCAAGCCTCAGGCGGTCATCGCCATGCCGGTGTTCATCTACGCCGTCGCCGGAGGGATAATCTACGCGGCGAAAAATGAGCGCCGGCGGCTTGTCCTTGGGTTTTTGGGGAGCTTTGCCGTCGCGCTGGCCCTCTTCCTCGCGCTGTGCCTGCCGTTCGCCGGCGGGCTGCATTTGAGCCGCGTTTTCCGCGCGTATACCACCGCCCTGGGGGCGTACCCTTACGCCTCCGTCAACGCTTACAATTTATACGCTTTTTTGGGGGCCAACTGGAAAAGGAGCATGGAGTCCGGCTTCTGGGGCATGTACTATCATTACTGGGGCTTTATCTTCATCATCCTGTCCGTGGTTTTCAGCTGGTTCGCCCTGGACCGCGCGCGGGGCAAAAAGTCGGGCTTTTTCGCCGCCGCCGGGCTGCTCTACACCCTGACGTTCATGTTTTCCACCGAGATGCACGAGCGATACCTGATACCCGCTCTGGTCTTCTTCCTCGCCGCGTACATCCACAAGCCGGACAAGAGGCTCGCGCTGTTCTACGGGGGGTTTTCGCTGACCTCGTTCCTGAACTGCGCGGACATACTCAACATGCTCCACAACAACAATGATACCACCCTTATCGCCAATTCCATGCGCTATATCTCGTTTGTAAATCTCGTGCTCACCGCCGTCCTTGTTGTAAGCGTGATTTTGATGTATAAAAAGGATCCCGCTGTCCACGAAAGGGAGGAAGACAACGCGCCGGCGCCGTTTTTCGGGCGGAACGGGCCCGCCGCGCCGGAGAGTACGGAGGCGCGCGAGGGCATGGAGGGGAAGGATTATCTTTTGATCGCGGCGCTTACGCTGGTCTACGCCGCGGTCGCGTTCATAAACCTCGGCGATATACACGCGCCGCAGACGACGTGGGAGCCTAAAGAGAACGAGTCCGCCGTGATCGAGCTTCTCGGCGGCGCAACCGCGACGACTTTCGAGTATTACAACGGCGCGCGCAACGACAAGAACTTCAGGCTGGAAACGTCCGCGGACGGGGTCGCCTGGGACGGAGGGGACGGAGGCGCGGGTTCCGCCTCCGGAAGCGGCGGCGCCGCGAACTCCCAGACGGGCGCGAAGGTGTACAACGCGGACGCGGTTTTCCGCTGGAAGTCGGAGACCGTTAACATAGCCGGCCCATACGTCAGGATAACCAGCCTGTCCGACAAGCTGATGATCCAGGAGATAGGCTTCCGGGACGCGGACGGGAATTTGATCCCGATAAAGGCCGCGGACGGCGGGATAAAGCTCTGCGACGAGCAGCAGTGGGTGCCGGAGCGAAGCTCGTACATGAACGGCACCTATTTCGACGAGATTTACCACCCGCGCACTGCCTACGAGTTTTTGCACAGCCTCTGGCCCTACGAGGACACCCATCCCCCTCTGGGTAAGACGATAATATCCGCCGGCATAGCGATGTTCGGCATGACGCCCTTCGGCTGGCGGTTCATGGGGACGCTCACCGGGGTGCTGATGATCCCGCTTATATACATCTTCGCCAAACGGATATTCGGGCGGACGAAGTGGGCGCTGTTCACGGCCTTCATCTTCACCTTCGACTTCATGCACTTCGCGCAGACGCGGCTCGCCACCATCGACTCCTTCGTCACCTTCTTCATAATGTGCATGTATCTGTTCATGTACGAGTATACGAGGATCAATTTCTACGATTCGGACGGGAACAGGCCGCATTCGGCCTTCAAAAAGTCTTTGGTCATGCTGGTCTGCTGCGGCGCGGCGATGGGCCTGGCCTTCGCCGTGAAGTGGGAGGGGGTCTACGGCGCGGCCGGTCTGCCGATACTTCTGTTCTACACGCTCCATAAGCGGTACAAAGAGTATCTCGCGGCGAAAAACCGCGGCGGCGGGGACGTTTCCATTGAAAAGGCAAATGAAGAGGCAAATGAAGAGGCAGCATATTTTGAAAGGACGAAATATTTTCCGCGGTATATATGTATAACCGCGGCGGTGTGCGCCGCGGCGTTCATCATAGTCCCGGCTGTCGTCTACGGCCTGTCCTACATACCGTTCCTGCGCGGAAGGGGCATAAGCGGGCTCGGTGACAGCGTAAGGGGCATAATCGCCAACCAGAAATACATGTTCAGCTACCACAGGGGCGTGATGCAGACGCACGCTTACTCGTCGCGCTGGTACGAGTGGCCGGTCATGCTGAGGCCGATCTACTACTATTCCGGCACGCTGGCCAACGGCCTGCGCGAGGGCATAACCTGCTTCGGGAACCCGGCGGTCTGGTGGACGGGCATCGCCGCCCTGATCTACGCCATAAGACGCCAGTCCAGGAATTTCAGCGGGATAATCCTGTTCCTGTTCGTGGCCTACGGCTCGCAATACCTGCCGTGGATTTTCATCGGCCGGACGACGTTCATCTACCACTATTTCCCCAGCGTGCCGTTCGTGGCGCTGCTGGTGACGTTTTTCTTCAAGGACTTCGTCGCGGAGAAAAAGCCGAAGCTGGTGTGGATATATCTGGCCGTTGTGTTCGCGCTGTTCGCGCTGTTCTACCCGATGATCTCCGGCGCGCCGGTGCCGGGGGGATACGCGGACGCGCTCAGGCTGCTGCCGGGGTGGGTGTTGAGCTGAAGCTCAAGTGAAAAATGAAAAATGAAAAAAGAGAGTGACAAATGTTAATTGAGCGGGAAAATCTGACAATACGCGACGCAACCGCCGCCGACGCTCCGCTGCTTGGAGCATGGTGGCGGGACGGGAAGGTCATGGCTCACGCCGGTTTTCCCAACGGGCTTTCGATAACCGACGAAGATATAAAAAGGGAATTGGCCTCCGCCTCGGACGAAACCGGCCGCAGGCTGATCATCGAGGCGGATTCCGTGCCGGTCGGCGAGATGAATTACCGGAACAAGGGCAATAAAACAGCGGAAATCGGCATCAAAATTTGCGATTTTTCCATGCAGGATAAAGGCTGCGGCACGCGGCTGATCCGTATGCTGGCCGGCGAGTTGTTCGGAGCCCTGGATTATGATAAAATCATACTCGATACCAACCTGAACAACAAACGCGCCCAGCATGTTTACGAAAAAATCGGCTTCCGCAAGGTCGGGGAGCGTCGGGACTGCTGGGTGGATCAACTCGGTAAGCCGCAATCCGCGGCGGATTACGAGCTTAGCAAATCCGAATACGGCAGTCCAACTTAACGATACAACGAACAGTGTATCTATCAAACATATTTGTAGGACCGGGGTTCCATCCCCGGCCGCAAAAAGTCCTGATTCGCGTATGTGCGGGCGGGCATGGAAGCCCGCCCCTACGGTATTTGTGTGAATGTTCGTTGTAGTGCTAATCATTTATGGCTGATCAAATCGTTTGGCTAAGGAGCGGCAAGCGAATAGAAAACATGAAGGATGAATTTACAATGACGATGACCGATGATAACAAAGCCGACGAGGCCGTTACATGTTTCGACGGCGGCTTCAACTGCGCCCAGGCAGTGTTGTCCGCATACTGCGGGGAGCTCGGCCTGGACA
>WQUN01000045.1 GCA_009782085.1 Bacillota bacterium | reverse complement strand
CGCGGGAATCGCGGCGGAGGCTCTCGTGAAGCTGCCCGGAGCCGTTTTCGATGGCGTAGACTTTTTTAGCGCCCCGCTGCAGAAGGCAGTCGGTAAACCCGCCCGTGGACGCGCCCACATCGGCGCAGACAGCCCCCGAAACATCGATCCCGAAGAAATCCAGCGCCCTTTCCAGCTTCAGCCCGCCCCGGCTTACGTACTTTTTCTCGCGCCAATCGACGGCGACGCCGTCCGGGTCGCAGGACACGCCGGGTTTGTACAGGACTTTTCCGCCCCGGGAGACGAGACCGGCCTCGATAAGCTCGCGCGCGTGGCCCCTACCGCAGCCGTATTTTTCGGCGACTATCAGGTCGAGGCGGTTTTTTTCGCCCATATGCATTACCGCGTTTCATGGAAATTTGGAACCATTCTGATTTTAATATACCGATTTTAATATACTGATTTTAACTTTCCTATTGAAAATTATCAAGCGGCGGACGCTTCCGGGCCACGACAAACGCATGAATGAACAAATTGTGAACAAACCAGCATATTGTTGCGTAGGGGATGGGTTAACCGTCCCGAAGACATGTAACATACGCGGGTTCGGGCGGGATGACCCCGCCCCTACGACCTAAAATCCGTTTTTGTTTACAAATTATTCATGCAATATTCATTCATGCGTTTGTCGTGGCTTCCGGGCGCCACAAAGGCACGAACATACAAATAGCGCAATGAACGATCGGCGCTCGCGGGGGCGAACTGAGTTCGCCCGAAACATGCGGAATCCACAGGCAAATACTTGTATGAGTTATACGAATCCCGATTAAAATCTTCACAGTCTGTTGCCCTCAACAGATTAAGGATAAGCCTACGGCTTGTTCGGTCGGGGATGGAACCCCGACCCTACGAGGGATGCGGTTTTGTAGCTGCGGCTTCCATGCCGCACCGATTGACCTAGTACATCATCCCAGAAGTAACCGCTCATTGTCATTCTGAGGCGAAGCCGAAGAATCTTAGATCCTTCGCTACGCTCAGGATGACATATGGGCCTTTATTTACGATACGTTGTATAGGGGACGCCCCTTGGGCGTCCCGATGCTTGCAATCTTCCGGTAACAGCGGGACGCCGAGGGCGGCGTGCGACAGCGGGACACCGAGGGCGGCGGGTAACAACGGGACGCCCAGGGCGGCGGGTAACAACGGGACGCCCGGGGCGGCGGGTAACAGCGGGACGCCGAGGGCGGCGTGCAACGGTGGGACGCCCAAGGCGGCGGGTAACAACGGGACGCCGAGGGCGGCGTGCGACAGCGGAACGCCCAGGGCGGCGTGCGACAGCGGAACGCCCAGGGCGGCGTGCGACAGCGGAACGCCCAGGGCGGCGTGCGACAGCGGGACGCCCAGGGCGGCGTCCCCTACTGTATTTTTGCGTATCCCACGAAAATTTGCCGCGCCCCTAGCCGCACCCCTTAGCCGCGCCCCTTAGCCGCGCCCATTTGCCGCGTCCCGCCCCGGGCACACCCTGGCACGGCCAGGCTCGCCCCGGTGCGACCGCCCTGGCGCGACCTGTCATGAACCGCATACCCATTTGCATAGAACTGGAATATGGTGTAAAATACCATATCACAGAATCCGCCCGAGATCCCCTGTCCGTATGCGGACGCGGGTTCGGAATCCACCGGAAGCGAGGTCTTATTATCAATACTTCGAGCGAAACAGCCGGCAAACGGGTATACTTCATCGGAATCGGCGGGGTCAGCATGAGCGGCCTGGCCGAGATAGTGCACAGGAGCGGGGGCTTCGCCTGCGGTTCTGACAGGTCGGAATCCCCGGCGACAAAACGGCTTAGGGACATCGGGATCACTGTATATCAGGGGCACGACGCCAGGAATCTGCGCAGGGAGGCCGCGCCGGAAAACGGCGGCCTGGACCTCGTCGTCTACACGGGCGCCGTGGCCGCCGACAACCCGGAGCTTGCGGCCGCGCGGGAGATGGGCCTGCGCGTCGAGACGAGGGCGGAATTCCTGGGCGGCATGATGAAGGGGTATCAAAAGCCGGTCTGCGTGTCGGGCACCCACGGCAAGACCACCACCACGTCCATGCTGACGGCGGTTTTTCTGGAGGCCGGGCTGGATCCTTCCGTGAGCATCGGGGGCTATCTAGACAGCATCGGCGGGAATTACCTCATAGGAGGCAAGGAGTTCTTTATCGTGGAGTCCGACGAGTTTACGGACAGCTTCCTGAATTTTTACCCCTTTGTCGGGATCATTTTGAATATCGACAGGGACCATTTGAATTACTTCGGGGATCTAAACGGGATACGCGCCTCGTTCCGGAAATTCGCCGGAAACATCGATGAAAACGGCGCGCTGGTTATATACGGCGGGATCGAAAACCTGGAGGAGATAACCGGGGGCCTGAAATGCAAAATCGTCACCTTCGGGGAAAACGGGCGGGTCAGGGCCGAAAACATGAGCCTTGACAACGGGTTCCCGGAGTTTGACATTGTCAGGGACGGGAAAACGGCCGGCAGGCTGAAGCTGTCGGTGATGGGCGGCCACCACGTGAAAAACGCCCTCGCGGCTTTCTGCGCCTCGGATGCGCTGGGCGTGCCGGCGGAAAAGATCATCTCCGCGCTTTCCCACTACGACGAGCCGAAGCGCCGCTTCGAGTTCAAGGGCGTGTACAGGGGAATGAAAGTCGTGGACTGCTACGCCCACCACCCGACGGAGATCAAGGCCGATCTGGCCGCAGCGAAGGCGGCCCGGCCGGCGAAGATCGTCTGCGCGTTCCAGCCGCACACCTATTCGCGGACGTTCGATTTGATGGACGACTTCGCCGGTAGCTTCAAAGACGCCGACCTGGCGCTGTTCCTGGATATCTACGCCGCCAGGGAGGAGAACGTCTACGGGGTCAGTTCGCGGCAGTTGGCCGACAAGGTCAGACGCTCCGGAACGGACGCGGCGTACTGCGAAAATTTTTCGGAGGCAAAAAAAATCATGGATAAAAATTGTGTCCCCAACGGAATGTTGATAACTATGGGGGCGGGAAACATATATTTGCTGGGCGAGGAGCTGTTATCCACAGAGTTATAAACAATATCCACATTTTCGGCCGGGAAAAAACCGTTTTTGATCGGTTTCGCAAACCTCCGATTGACGGTTTTTTTCCGGCCCATGATCGGGTCATGGATTTCCGCGTCAGTTTTTGGTGTGTACAAGTTTTCTCTTGCGGGGAAAAACAGATGGTGTATATTTAGATAAGAGAAGCATAGATAAGTACGGGGGAAAAACATGTCCAACATAAAACTCACCTGCGAATTCCAAAATACGCCGATCCCGAACCTGTTCATCGACCAGTACATGACCAAGGCCAACCCCGTGTTTTCGCTCGTCTATATCTACGGCCTGCGCCGGTGCATGGAGGGGGACGGCGGCCTCTCGACGGCCGAGATAGGGGCGGAGCTGAACATACTCGAGACCGACGTGGTGAACGCCTGGAAGCATTGGGAGCGGGAAGGGCTCATCGACCTGCGCTTCCGCGAGAAGGACGGCGGCCCGGGCGACTGCACGGGCGACCTCTGCGTGAGCTTTTTGCCGGTCAGATGCAAGAGCGGGAAACCCGCCGAAACCGCGCCCGCCCCCGCCAAGCGCGGGCAGCCCGCCCCCGCCAAGACGTTCATACTCTCGACCAGGCCGCAGTACACCGTGAAGGAGCTCGAGACGTACCAGCAGCAGAGCGCGGAGATAGCGGAGCTTTTCGCCTACGCCCAGGACGCGCTGGGGAAGTATCTGGCCTATCACGATCTGAACGTGATATTCGGGCTTTACGAGTGGCTGCGGCTGCCTTTGGACGTGATCCGCTTCCTGTTCTCCTACTGCGCCGACCACGACCGCCGAGACCTTCGCTATATCGAGAAAGTGGCGATCGACTGGGCCGAGAACGACGTGCGTACCCTGGAAAAGGCCGAGGAATATGTGCAGACCTGCGCAGGGGACTACAGGAAGATCATGCAGGCCCTGGGCGCGGGCGGCGTCTTCCCGTCGGTCTCCCAGCGGAGGTATATGGACAAGTGGCTGTTGGAGTATGAAATGCCTATGGACGTGATCCTGGAGGCCTGCGACAAAACCGCCGTCCAGCTCGGGAAGCCGAAAATCACATATGTGAACACGATCCTCCAGGACTGGAACAAGCAGGGCATCCGCACCGTCGACGGCGTCAGGGCCGACGCCGCGAGCTTCGCTATGAAAAAGGAGGCGGCTAAAAAGACCGAGACTTCGGCCTCGTCCCCGCTTTCGGCCAACTCTAAGGCGAAACCGAGACAAAACCGCTTTGTCAACTTCAAGCAAAGGGAAATCGACTACGATATGATGGAAAAGCTGGAGAGCGAGTATCTGAAGCGGTCGGTGGAAGGATAATGGGCTATCGGTCTGTCCTGCGGGAAGTCCTGAAGGAATACGATAAGCGCCGCGAACGCGGGGACGCCCGCGTGGCTAAGAGGCTCGCGGAAATGTACGCCGCCTGCCCGAGGCTCGCCGAGATCGACGAGGAGCTTCGGCTTACCGGCCTGAACCTGGCGCGGATCGCCATAAGCGGGAAGCCGGGCGAAATCGGCGCGCGTAGGGCCGCGAGCGCCGGGCTGAGGGAGGAAAGGGCCGTTCTCATCGCGGAATCCGGGTTTGCGCCCGATTTTTTGACCTCCGGCGCGTACGCCTGCGAAAAATGCGGGGACACGGGCTACGCCGGCGGCCAGATGTGCGCCTGCCTCAGGCAAAGCCTTATCGAGAAATATTACGACCTGTCGAACGTAAAAAACGCCATCGCGGAGGAAAATTTCGACACGTTCGATTTCAAATATTACGGCGGCCAGGTCATTTCCTCCGAGGGAGTGTCCCCTCTGGAGCAGATGAAGATGATCCACAGGACCTGCGTGGACTTCGTCGCCAAATTTGACGAGGAATTCGCGAACCTGCTGTTTTACGGGGAACCCGGGCTGGGCAAGACGTTTTTGTGCAATTGCGTGGCCAAAGAGCTCCTGGAGCGGGGCCGGACGGTGCTCTACGTGACCGCGCCGCGCGTCTTCAAGGCCATCGAAGACTACAGGTTCAACAGGGACGGCATGTCCGCGCCCGACGAGACGATCGAGGCGCTGACGGAGGTCGATCTGCTGATCATCGACGACCTCGGCGCCGAATTCCCGACCGTCCTGACCGCGTCGGAGCTGTTTAACGTCATCAACACGCGCCTGCTGCAAAAAAAGCCGACCGTCATATCCACGAACCTGACGCTGGCGGATTTCGAGAGCCAGTATTCGGAGCGGATACTGAGCCGGCTTTTCGGGCACTACAAAAGGCTGAAATTCATCGGGAAAGACATACGCATAGCGAAAAGGTACGGCATAGGCGGCTTGAAACAGTGAGCGGAAGCGCCGCAAAACGCCAAAGGGCGTTTCTTATTGGTGTTATAATCACCATATCCCGTTCTCCGTCTCCGTCTGCGTCCTGACCACGTTCCCCGCGCCGTATTTCTCCCGGAGCTTCGGCTTTTCGATTTTCCCGGTGGCGTTCCTGGGGACGCTGTCGAAGATGATCCTGCGGGGGCGCTTATAGCGCGGAAGCTGTTCGCAGAACCGCGTTATCTCCGCCTCCGTGCACTCCATGCCCGGCTTGATCTCGACGATCGCCGCGGCGATCTCCCCGAGCCTGTGGTCTGCCAGGCCGATCACGGCCGCGTCCTTGATTTTATTATATCCGCGCAAAAAGTCCTCGATCTGCACGGGGTAGATGTTCTCGCCGCCGGTTATGACCACGTCCTTTTTCCTGTCCACAAGGAAGATAAAGCCGTCCTCGTCCGCGGCCGCCATGTCGCCGGTGTACAGCCAGCCGTTTTTGAGCGAGGCGGCCGTGGCCTCCGGGTCCTTGTAATAGCACTTCATCACGCCGTCGCCCGCCAGGATCAGCTCGCCGACGCCGCCCTGTTTCACGTCTTCGCCGCGCTCGTCGACGATCCTGGCTTTCCAGCCGTAGCCGGCCTTGCCGATGGCGCCGACCTTGTGTATGTTCTCTATGCCCAGATGCACCGCGCCCGGCCCGATCGACTCGGATAGGCCGTAGTTCGTGTCGTACTGGTGGGCCGGGAAATAGCTTTTCCAGCGCCTGATAAGGCTCGGCGGAACCGGCTGCGCGCCGATGTGCATGAGCCTCAGCGCGCTGAGGTCGTAGTCCGCGGGATTGATCTCCCCGGACTCGATCGCATCCAGTATGTCCTGCGCCCAGGGCACCAGAAGCCATACGATCGTCGCGCGCTCGTTCGCCGCCGTCTCGATTATCCACTTCGGGCGGGTGCCGCGCAGCAAAACCGCCGCGCCGCCGACGAGGAAGCTCCCGAACCAGTGCATCTTGGCTCCGGTGTGGTAGAGCGGCGGGATACAGAGAAAGACGTCGCCGTGCGACTGACGGTGGTGGTTTTGCTCGACTTTGCAGGAATGCACAAGGCTTCGGTGAGTGTGCAATATGGCCTTGGGGAGCCCGGTCGTCCCGGAGGAAAAGTAGATCGCCGCCTCGTCGTCGTCCGTGAGCGCCGCTTCGGGCGCGGCGGCGGGCTGGGCGCCGGCGGAAAGCTCGTAGCTCTCGGCAAAATCCGGCCTGCCGACCCCCACGTAGTATATCGCGCGCAGCTTCGGCAAATCGTCCTTTATCGCCGCCATGCGGTCTGTAAACTCCGGGCCGAAAATCAGGACGGAGACGTCGGCCAGGTCCAGTGCGTATTTTATCTCGTCGGAGGAGTACCTGAAATTGAGCGGCACGGCGATCGCGCCGGATTTAAGCGCGCCGAAATAGATAGGCAGCCATTCGATGCAGTTCATCAGCAAAATCCCTACCTTGTCGCCGCGCCTGACCCCGCGGGCGATAAGCAGGTTCGCGAACTGGTTGGCCATTTCGTCGAACGCGCGCCAGCTGAGTTCCTTCCGGTAGCGGACGTCGTGCGCCGTCTCCACCAGCGCGAGCTCTTTCCAGGGCGGCTCGCGCTTTGGCTCCGCTTCGGGATTAATCTCCGTTAGGCATATCATGTCTCCGTATAATTCGGCGTTTTTGGCCAGTATCTCGGTAATAGGCATAAAATCGGGCCGGCTCCTCTCGGGCTGTTCTCTGCGACTGTTAATGCAATAACTACAATATAAATCCTGCGGCGGTTTTCGTCAAGAGACGCGTTGTACAGGGGAGACATTTTCCGGCAATTTTCATTTCCTCCCATTTGGCGGATTCGGCTCCGTCTTTAAGGTTGTTCCGGGTTGAATGCGTTCCAAAAGCAAAGCGCCGCGTTCCTAGTCACACTCATAAGCGCGAACGTAATTGTGCTGTCCGTTTAGCTCGCGCAGCACTCTGACTTCGTCAATATACCATTCGTAACTGCAGCCGAAAATCTTTAAGACACAATCGCCAAATCTCTCCGAGCAGCAGGTGAACAGACAATTTACAGAGTAGTATTCGATTAACGCGTTTACCCTCCCTAAAGCCACAGCAATCAATTTTCCGTGAATTTGCATAAGGCGACGATGAATATTCGTAGTGCGGGGGCTCTGCTCCCGCCGAAAAACACAAAACCCCTCAGAAAGATGTGGTTGCGGAATCAATAACGGCAGGGGCAGAGCCCCTGCCCTACAAATGGTTTGTGCATTTCTCTGAAAAATTGTTTGCCGTGCCCTAAAGCCTTAACGTATTTACATTGGTAGCGTCTGCCTATTCTCCCCCGCTTATCATCCCGACGCCTTTTCGCAGCGTTTTCTCGTCCAGCGCGCCCTCGGCCCCCGCAACTATAAAGCCGTCCCTGTCGATAAAGACAGTGCTGGGGATCGACGTGACCCCGTATGCGCCGGCGGCCTCGCCCTTTGTGTCAAAGTAGACGGGGAAGGCGAAGCCCTGATCCGCCGCGAATTTCGCGCCGGTCGCCTGCGTCTCGCGCTGTCCGTCTGTCATGTCGACCATCACGAAATTTATGTCGTCTTTCACCTCCCCGTAGACCTTGTCGAAATCGGGCATCTCCCCCCTGCACGGCGGGCACCAGGAGGCCCAGAAGTTCAGGACGATTGGCTTTCCGAAGAGATCGGACAGCCTGACCTCCTTCCCATCCGCGTCGAGCACCGTGAAATCCGGGGCGGCCGTCCGTTTTGCACCGGACTGGTTTTGCGAGCCGGGGCTTTCGGACGGCAGGACGTCAAGCGGGGCGCTTTTCTCGCGCAGCCTGCCGTAGGCGAAGGACGCGACGCCGATAAACGCGGCGAAAATCAGTATCCCGAGGAGCGGCTTGAATTTGTTGGGCATGACGGCCTCCTTATTATCAAATCGTCTTAAAAACTCAGCAGCGATAAAAACTTCCCCATGAACCCCGTCATCATGAGTATCCCCATGAGCACGAGGAACCCGCCGGACACGGCGTTTATGACCCTGTAGTTGCGCTTGATGAAATCGAACGCGCCCTTCAGCCGGTCTATCAATACGGCGCTCGCGAGGAACGGGACGCCCAGTCCGAGCGAGAAGGCCAGCAGCATCAGCGTTCCCTGGGCCGCGGAGCCCCTTTGGGAGGCCAGCATCAGCGCCGAGCCGAGGAACGCGCCGACGCAAGGCGTCCAGCCGATCGAAAAGACCATGCCGAACAGCGCCGACGAGAAAAAGCCGAGATTGCCGACGTTCGCGCCGCGGCCCGACCAGCGGTTAAGAAACGGGATGTCCAGGACTCCGAGGAAGTTTAGCCCGAACAGGATCACTATCAGCCCGGTCACGATGTTCACCGCCGCGCCGTGCCGCTGCAGCGCCCGGCCGACCGTCCCGGCGAACGCGCCCATTACAATGAAAACCAGCGTGAAGCCGGCGACGAAGCCCAGGGCGTTTTTAATGGCGGCCCCGCGGCGGCCTATCTCCTGCGCCGGCCGCGTCCCGTTGGGCGCGCCGCGCCGCCGCGCCGTATCGGCCAGCGCGCCGCCGTATTGCCGCGGCTGGCTATCAGGGCGGCTGTCGCGGCTTGCGAAAGGCGCCGTATCGGTCGGCGGGCCGCTGTTATGCCGAGGCGCGGCGCCGTCAATCGCCCCTTCCCGCCCCGGCCCGCTGACGGCGGTCGCGTCTTTCGGCCCCGGCGCGCCGCCGGCGAAATACGAAACGTATATCGGGAGCATCGGCAGCAGGCAGGGCGAAATGAAGGTTATAACGCCCTCTAAAAATAGGAGGATGTATTGCATCGGCTCACGTCCCCGCCGGAAAATTTATCGGAACCAAATACTTATACCGGAGTGCGAAAACATTAACCTCCTCTGTCACGTCGTCGGTAAATGTTTTCTGCATCCGGTATAGTAACTTACGGGCGCGGAACGGCAATAAAAAACAAGAAAATTCAGCGCGCCCGTAAGTTACCGCCGCGCGTATGCGCGGCGAGCGGGCGTAGCCCGCGTAAGGGATGCGGGATTCATTACCGCATCCCGTTGGGGTGTGGGGCGAAGCCCCACTTTAGATGAAAGGTCGTTTTCAAGTCGAACAGCTATAACCCGCCGCCGCTTTTCTCACCATATCCAGCGCCGTGACAACCGCCCGGTCCCTTATCTTCCGCCGGTTGCCGGCGAACAGGCACTCCCGCGCCTCGGTCTTTCCGTCCGTGCTGACGGTGATGTAGACCAGGCCCACCGGCTTTTCCGGCGTGCCGCCGCCCGGCCCCGCGATGCCCGTCGTTGCCGCGCCTATCGACGCGCCCGACGCCCGGCGGACGCCCTCCGCCATCTCGCGGGCCGTCTGCTCGCTGACCGCGCCGAATTTTTCGAGAGTCTCCGCCCTGACGCCCAAAAGCTCCGCCTTTGCCCTGTTGCTGTATGTCACGAGGCCCTCCAGCAGCGCTTCCGACGCCCCCGGCACGTCCACGAGCGCGGACGTCAGCGCCCCGCCGGTGCACGACTCGGCCAAAGCTATCGTGAGGCCCCTTTGCCTCAGCAGGCCGACGACCGCGCCCGCCAGGGTGTCGCCGTCCTCGCCGTAGACGCTGCCTCCCAAAATGCGGCGGGCCTCGCCGGCGGCAGGTTTTATCAGCTCTTTAGCCGCGGCCTCGTCCGGCGCGGCGGCCGTCAGCCGGAGCCAGACCTCGGAGGTCTTGGCGTAGAGCGCCATCGTCGGGTTTGTCTGGCGGTCCATCAGCAGCTTGAGCAGGATTTCGGCCTGGCTTTCGCCGACGCCGACGATCTTCAATGTGCGGGAGAATAAAACGTGATCCGTCCTGGGGCGGAGCAGCGGCAGGACGCTCTCCAGGAACATCGGCTCCATCTCGTTGGGCGGCCCCGGCAGCAGGACGATCATTTTGCCGTCCCGCTCCAGCGCGCAGCCGGGGGCGGTTCCGTTGTTGTTCGCAAGAACGGCCGCGCCTTCCGGCAGCATCGCCTGCTTTTTGTTGTTCGGAGGCATTTGGCGGCCGCGGAAATGGGCCAGCATCCTCTCCCAGGACTCCTCGTGCAAAACCAGTTTCCGACCGAAATATTCCGCGGCGGTCTCCTTCGTCAGGTCGTCCTCCGTCGGTCCGAGGCCGCCCGTGGCTATGACCAGATCCGCGCCCCTTTCGAAGGCCAGGCCGTACGCGGCCAGGAGGCGGCCCCGGTTGTCGCCGACGACGGTCTGCCAGTAGACGTTTACGCCGAGCTTCGCCAGCTCCTCGGACAGGAAACGGGCGTTCGTGTTCAAAATGTCGCCCAGCAGAATCTCCGTGCCGACCGATAAAATCTCCGCTGTCATTGTACCGCCGCCTCTTTTCTTATTGACTGGCTCATTCCGCAGCCGAGTTCCTCCGTCGGCCGGCTTATGAAGCCGAATTTTTCGTAGAATTCCTCTTTGCCTTTGGCGGCCATCAGGACAATCACTTTCATCTGTCCCGGCGATATGTTTTCGTCTATATATGACATTATCCTCGTCATGATCTCCCTGCCGACGCCCTTCCCCTGATACTCCGGGCGGACGACCACGTCGCCGATATACACGGTGTAGCCGTAGTCGGTGACGACTCGCGCCATGCCGATCGCTTTTTCCCCGTCTCTGGCGCAGACCGCGAAGGCTGTGTGCTCGAGGCCCTTTGCCGCCAGGGAGCGTTCGATCGCGCTCCAGCCAACGGAAGCGCGCAATGCGTTGAATTCATCGAGGGAAAGGGTGTTGGCGTATGCTATGTGCGTTAACGATTCGTCCATAAACAGCGACCCCTTCGGAACGGCAAATTTTTATATTTATATTTATCCGCAGAATCCGCGTTGCCAATCTTTGTTTTGTTTGTTCTCAACGATAAATCCACGTTTGCCGGTGACGTCGGGATCACGTAGGGGCGGCCTTTGGCCGCCCGCCGTGCAAATCCACGTTTACTTCCCGTCGGCGGATAAACGCCTATACCAATCCCCTGTTTTTCCACAGATATTCCGCCGCCGAGGCCGCCGTCAGCGCTATTGTCAGCCAGACCAAAATATCGGCGATGAAAGCCGGCCAGGGCGGGCGGAGCAGGATGTAGCTTATCATGACCATCTGGCAGGCCGTTTTGTATTTGGCCGTTTTCGACGCCGCCAGTATCACCCCGCGCTCCGCCGCCAGCGTCCGGAAACCGGTGACGACGAACTCCCTCGCGACAATCACGACCGCGGCCCAAGCCGCCAGGTCCGCGCGCCCAACCATCGCTATCAGCGCCGACGCGACGAGGATCTTGTCGGCCAGAGGGTCCATCAGCTTGCCGAAATTCGTGACGAGATTGTATCTGCGCGCGATATACCCGTCCAGGAAGTCCGTGAACGACGCCAGCAAAAACACGGCCAAAGCCAGCCGTCGGCTTAGGTCGCCGTTGAACGGGCCGGCGAGGTACAGGACGAGAAACACGGGAATCATAAGCACGCGGAGCATAGTCAGGCGGTTCGGAACGTTCACGGCTCCCGCCTCCGTTGGTTATAGATCATAGTCAGCCCCAATCATTTGTTCTCCGGCAATCCGAGATTCGTATCAGTCGTTCTCCAGCAGTTCTATTATCGTCTTTACCGCGCTTCGCGCGTCCACGTAGGCGTACCTGCCCCCGGGGTACTCGCCCGTTTGCAGCAGCGGGAGCCCCGCGCTCTCAAGGGCCGCGATTTTCTCTCCCATGCCCTTTATCTGGAAGGCTATGTGGTGCACGCCCTCGCCGCGGGCGTCCAGTTCCTCCCGCCATGTGGACGGCTCGTTGTCGGGCTCGATCAGCTCGATCGCCAGGTTCGGGCCGACGTTCAGGAAGGCCAGCTTCGCCCTGGCGCCGGACGGCGCGCCGCGGAAGACTGTCCGCGCCTCCTCGGGCGGGCCGGTCCGGAAGGCCGCCGGCGCGTCCAGGCCGAGCATGTCGGCGAAATCGCGCGCGGCGCGCTCTATGTCGCTGACTACGAAGCCGATCTGGACGACGGCGCTGGTGTTCAGGATATTTTTTAGCATAAGGACATCTCCTTTATAATATACGCATCAACTGTTGACATTGGTTCCCCGCCTGCGCCGCGTGGACTCTCATCAGCGGCGACAGCGCGCTTAAGGCCAGCAGCACTACCAAAATCCCCGCCGCGATCGCCGCGATTATCCGCTTCCTGCGAGCTTTCCGCTGCAGATATGATTTTTGCCTCATATGTCATCCCTTCGTTTAGCGAAATTTTTCCCGCGGGGTTTTTGCCGCCTCCGGAACGGCCAGCCCCAGTCCCTGCAAAAACCTGCTCGGCGCGGCCTTCTTTTCGTACCTGCTTTCGACGAGAGATATATACAGATTCGTGCGGGCGCGGGTCAGGCCTACGTAGAACAGCCGCCGCTCCTCCTCTATCTCCGCCTCGGTGCGGCTCTTTTCGTATGGGATGTACCCTTCCACCGCCCCGGAGACGAACACCGTCTCGAACTCCAGGCCCTTGGCGCTGTGCATGGTGGTCAGGACGACGCCGGGGGGCCGCTCTTGGCCTTGGTCCTGCCCGCCCCGGCCCTTTCCCGGGCCCTCCTTCTTCTTCGCGCCGGCGGCGGCCTCGTCCATGTGGGCTATGAAGCCCGCCGGCGTCTCGAAGCCCTTCGCCGCCTCCTGGAGCTCGTCCAAAATCTCATACAGGCCGTCCGCGCTCATGCCCCGGAACTTCGCATATTCATGGATATAGCCGTCGTAGCCGCATCCGCCCCTGATATACCTGACCGCCGCGCCGGGGTTCATACCGGATATGGCCTTTAGCTGGCGGAGGAAGTCGTCCAGCTTCCCCAGCTGCCAGAACTGGAGTATCTGTTGCTTGTACAGGTTGTCGAAAAATCCGCCCCCGGCCCTTTTCGCGGCCTCCACGGCGGCGCTGCCGACGTAGCGGCTCGGCTTGTTCAGGACGCGAACGGCTGAGGCCGTGTCGCCCGGGTCAACGGCCGCCGCCAGATAAGCCCTCAGGTCCCTGGCGATCCAGTGTTCGTAGACGCCCGGCCCCTCGTCCTTGACGGTATAGGGCACGTGGGCGTTCAGGAACGCGTCGGTCAGTGCGCGGGACTGCACGTTCACCCTGTAGATCACCGCGATCTCCTCCGGGTTCGCGCCGGACGACAGGAACTTCCGTATCAGCCGGGCTATGCCCGCGGCCTCGGCGTTGGAATCCTCGAAGCGGAGCGCCGTGACCGGCGGGCCTATCCTCCCGGCGTCTTTGATAGACTTCGCGAACCTGGCCCTGTTCGGCGCGATGACCTTGTTGCAGAGCGTGACTATCTGGCGCGTGGAACGGTAGTTGACGTCGAGGACTATCCGCTTCGCGTCCGGGAAGTCCTGGGCGAACCGGCGCAGAAACTCCGGCTTCGCGCCCCGGAAGCGGTAGATGCTCTGGTCGTCGTCGCCGACTATGAAGATGTTTTTGCGCTTCGCCGCTAGCATGGCGATCGTCAGGTACTGGACGGCGTTTATGTCCTGGAATTCGTCGATCAGGATGTGCGCGCAGCGGTCCTGCCAGGCCTCGAGGGTCTGCGGCTCGTTCTTCAGAAGCTCATGACAGCGGACGAGCATGTCGTCGAAATCGAGTCTGTCCGCCTCCGCCTTGAACGCCTCGTACTCCCTGTATACCGACCGGAAGTCGTCGGCGTTCAGGTACATGGAGTTAAAATATTCTATATCGATGAGGTCGTTTTTTATGCGCGAAATCTCGTTCAGCACGCCCTTCAGGAAGTCATCCTCCGTCTCCAGGCGCCGCGCCGCCAGTATCCGCTTCGCGGCCTCGCGCCGCTCGTCCTCGCCTAAGATAGCGCCCGCGCCGCCGTACCGCCGGCGCAGCACCCTGTAAAACAGCGCGTGGAAGGTGCTGAACGTGACCGCCGCGCCCGCGGCCTTGTCGTCCGAGAGCGCCAAAAAGCGCCTCCGCATCTCCTCCGTAGAGGACTTCGTGAAGGAAATGACCAGAATCGAGGCCGGGTCGGCCTTTTGCTCCTCCACGAGGTGCAGGGCGCGGCAGGTTATCACCGTGGTCTTGCCGCTGCCCGGGCCGGCCAGGACCATTGCCGCGCCGCCGGGGAAAGTCACGGCGGAGCGCTGGGCGGGGTTCAGGAAGGTGTAGTCCAAAGTCAGTCCTCCGGTTCAGTCATAAAAATTTCCAAATCGTTAATATTATACATTATATATCGGCGGTTGTCTTGTAAATTTATCGGGGCTGGCCAAGTAACGTCTTTATGTTGACAACATCGTTATATCTGATTATGATTGTAAAGAGGTGATGTTGTGTCTAACGCTAACGCGAAAGCAAACGTAAATGTTAAGATCGACGCGGATATTAAGGAACTTGCCACGCAACTGCTCGGGCAAATGGGGATAGACCAGACGACGGCTATAGATATGTTTTACCGGCAGGTAATAGTAGAACGCCGCCTGCCGTTTCAGCCCGCCGTAAATCCCTCGCTTGACGAGCGGATTGTCGCGGCGGCGTTGAGAAGCAAAACCAAAAAGGTAGAACTTGCGACGGATACTGACGGGAATGTGGTTGTAGACAGCGAACTGCATCCGGAAATCTATGATTGGGCGGTAAACGGGTGATGAAACCGTTTGAGATATATATTGCCTATATTTCATGGGGAAGCGGCGGTAAGGATCGTCCGGTTTTGCTGCTTATATTTGATGACGGCAAAGCTACGGTATATCCGATTACAACACAGTATGAGATCAAGACAAACGCTGACAAGATAAGGTTACTTGACTTTTTAGCGGAGTAACCGCCGTAAAGGAGGCTCCCCATGAACATCGGCCTTTTCACCGACACCTACTACCCGCAGATCAGCGGGGTCATGACGTCCACAAGGATGCTGGAGAAGGAGCTTCAGAAGCTTGGGCACAGGGTATATATATTCACGACGACGGACCCGAACGTGACCGGCGCCGCGCCGCGCGTGTTCAGGCTGCCGAGTATGCCGTTCGCCTTTTTTCCGGAGAGGCGGGTGACGTTCGTGTACCCGCCGAGGCTTTTGGTAAGGCTAAAATCGTTCAAGCTCGACGTCGTCCACACGCAGACGGAGTTCTCCATCGGGATCTTCGGCAAGCTCGTGTCGGAATTCAACAGGATACCGATGATACACACATATCACACTATGTACGAGGATTATGTGCACTACATAGCGAATGGACGCCTCGTCAC
>WQUN01000044.1 GCA_009782085.1 Bacillota bacterium | reverse complement strand
CGATGTTAAGTAAGCCGCGGCCGTCTCGTCCGCCGCGCTTTTCCCGGCGGCTTCGCCCGCCGTGCCTTGCTCGTCCGCCGCACCTTGCCCGGCTGCCAACCGCTCCGCGACCAGCATTCCGGCTGCGTCGTCGCCCAGTAATAAAGAACCGCAGCCAAGTATGGCCACGGTCCGCGAGCCGGCGAAGGCTTCCGCGAGCGGCGGGAACACGTCCGCGCCGCCGCCGGTCATGTGTTTCACGATTTCGTCTCTCATAGCTCCACCTTCAAATCCTCCTGGCTCAGACTGGCCAGCTCGAACTCATGGGTGCAGCTCAGCGCGCTTTTGTTGCAACTGTCGGCGCACTGCCCGCAGTATATGCATTTGTCCAGCCGTAAAACGGCCTTGAACTGTTTGTCGCCGATTTTTTCAATGGTGAGTGCGCCGGTGGGGCAGTCCCGGGAGCAGAGTTTACAGCCGACGCATTTGTCCGCCTCGAAGTTCAGCTTGCCCCTCATGTTCGGGAACACGTCGCCGCGGTTCGCCGGGTACCCTTCCGTCGCGGGCTTCTCGAACATGTTCTTCAGCGCCTCCGGCAGCATTTTGCCCGCGCGCCGCCTTATACTCATCCCATCAGCCCCTTCGCGGCCAATTTCGGCGGCTGTCCAAGGAACCGTTCAACATTAACTTGCGAATTTTCGCAAGTTAATATTTCACGGTTACTAATCCCGCCGGTTCCGCTTTTTATACTCATTCCATCAGCCCCTTCGCGACCAAATCTATCAGCAGCTGCCCCAAGGACAGCGGCACCAGCACCATCCAGCAGAAGCGCACCATCTGTTCTATGCGCAGCCGGGCGGTCACGGCCTTGATGACCGAGAGGACAAAAAGCATGACCAGAGTCTTTACTAGGAAAATCAGGAATCCGAGGAACGGGTTCCCGGCGAAAAGCGGCACGAACACGACCGACATGATCCCCAGAAGCACCACCGTCTCCATGTCCACGGCCAGCCTGAAAATGGCGTAAAGCCTGCCGCCGTACTCTGTAAAAGCCCCGGCGACGATCTCCGTCTCGGCCTCCGGCGTATCGAACGGCACGCGCTCGAGCTTGCCCTGCGTCGCCAAAAGCGCCACGCCGAAGCCCGGCAGGTTCAGGAGCGCCATCGGCGGATGCTGGGCGTAGAAGGCCGCGATACCGGAGAGCGACCAGGTGTCCGCCAAAAGCGCCGGGCCCAGAATGGCCATGAACAGCGGCACCTCGTAGGCGAAAAGCTGCGTCAGCACGCGCTGGGAGCCTATCGCCGCGTACATGGACGACGAGTTCCAGCCCGCCAGGAAGAAGGTGAGCGGGATTATCGCCAGCAGGTACATCATCACGACGACGTCGCCCGGAAACGGCAGCGCGGAGCTCGTGCCCCAGATCGGGACGTAGAGGAAAGCCGTCGTCACCGCGGCCAGCGCGAACACGGGCAGCGCCGTGAACACGAAGTGGTTGGCTTCGTTCGGCACGATGGTCTCCTTGCCCAGCAGTTTGACGAAGTCGGCCGCGGGCTGGAACCAGGGCGGCCCCTTACGGTTCTGGAGCCGGGCGTAGACCTTCCTGTCCACGAACTGCAGCGCGAGCGCGTAGAGGGCCAGGAAGAGCAGGCCGGGGAAGACCAAAATGTGGAGCGCTGACATATTAGCTGTCCCTTTCGGATTGTATATTTTCAAATGAAACTCCCCGCTCCATGTACCACTCTATCGAGTATCTCCGCAGGCTCTCCCAGTCCATGACGCCTTCCGCGCCGCTGTTTTCGTCCTTTACTGCCACCATCCTGTCCGTGCAGGAGAAGCACGGGTCTATCGCGGCGATAACTATCGGCACGTCCGCCAGGAAGCCGCCCTGGAGCATCAGAGCCACGGAGGCGGCGTTCGCCAGCGTTGGCGCGCGGACTTTCACACGCTCCGGCATGTCGGTGCCGTTGCACTTGACGTAGTGCACGTCCTCGCCCCGGGGGGCCTCGTAGCGGCTTATCGCCTCGCCGGCGGGCACCTTTCGCGGGAACTTGACCTCCAATGGGCCTTCCGGCAGGTTATCCATGACGTACCTGATGATCTTGCAGCTCTCCAGGAGCTCCTTCACGCGGACAACGGCGCGGCCGTAAACGTCGGCGTGGTCGTCCGTGATGACGTCGAAGGGTATCTCGCCGTAGGCGGAGTAGGGGTCGTCGCGCCGGGTGTCCTTGTCCACGGCGGCGGCGCGGGCCACCGGGCCGGACGCGCCGTAGGTCAGCGCGTCCTCGTGGCAGAGGCGGCCGACGTCCAGCATACGCGCCGCCAGGGTGCTCTCCGTCGTCACGAGGTCGATGTAATACTTTGTGCGCTCTTCCAGCGCGTCGACGACGGGCCTTATTTTCTCCACGTCGTCTTTGGTGATGTCGCGGCGCACGCCGCCCAGCTTGTTTATGCCGTAGTTGACGCGGTTGCCTGTCAGAAGCGCCAGCAGGTCGAGCACCAGCTCCCTGTCGCGCCAACTGTACATGAACAGCGTGTCAAAGCCGAGCTCGTGCCCGGCCACGCCGAGCCACAGCAGGTGGCTGTGCAGCCGCTCCAGCTCCGCGACCAAAGTGCGTATCCACTGGGCCCGCTTCGGCGCGGGCGCCCCCGCGACCTCCTCGACGGCGTTTATGAAAGCCGTGGAGTGCGAGTGCGAGCAGATGCCGCAGATTCGCTCGATCAAATACACGTCCTGCAAAAATGTCCGGGATTCGCAGGCTTTTTCTATGCCCCGGTGGTTATAGCCGAGGTTCACGGCCGCGCCGATTATGCGCTCGCCGTCGAGCGACAGCGCGAAGTTTGCCGGCTCTTTCAGCGCCGGGTGCTGCGGCCCTAAAGGTATCACTACTTTTGCCATATACCGCCCTCCTTACCGCGCGTAGGAGACGCCGTCCCCGGCGTCACGCGTAATGGACGCCGCCGTCGGCGTTCCGGGATTTCCTTTGTGGCAACCTCCATAAACCGTCATCCTGAGCGGAGTAGTAGATCATTCAAAACATAAGATTCTTCGCTGCGCTCAGAATGACAAAAAAAGGATTTACAGAGGGTGCCCTTTATACCGGAGTTCGAAACATTAACCGCTTCTGACATTGCCGCCGCCGATTCGCCGCTGTCACGGGCTGCCCGCCGCGGGGTCCCCGGGCTCCGCCTGTTCCTTTTTGCTCTCCGGACTGACCCAGTCCTTTCTCAGCGGGTACTCCCCCTGCGGCCAGTGATCCGGCAGGGGGTAGCGGATATCCTCCGGCGCGCTTTTGATGACTAGGCCGAGCAGGTTCCGCGCCTCCAGCTCGTAAAGCGCGCCGCCCTTGTAGATATCGAGGGCCGTGTCGAACACCGGGTCGGACTTGGGCGCGCTTTCCTTCACGGAGAGTATGACGCCGCGGTTATCGGCCAGGTGGTAGATGAGCTGGAAACTGTCGGCCGCGTCCAGGCCGGTCACGGTGCACAAAGAGGTGAACCCCCGCTCGTCGTGCAGCCAGGTCAGGACCTCTATGAACCTCTCCCGGGGGACTTCGGCCCAGACGCGGCGCTCGCGCTGAACGGAGGCGGAGGCGAAGCCGAAGCGGGAAAGCAGATCGTTGACGAGCGTTTCTTCGTCGGACATTAAAGTCCCTCATTTCTTTATCCGTCTATATCCGTACACATATTATTATGCGCCGTTCAGCCTTTTTTCCTCTCCAGCGTCTTCAAAAGCTTGACCACCCCGTCGATGATCGCCTGCGGGTTCACCGGGCAGCCCGGGATGTACGCGGAAACGGGTATTGAAGTGTCGATGCCGCCCTTCACCCCGTAGCAGCCCTTCACCACCCCGCCCGAGCAGGCGCACGCGCCGACGGCCACCACGAACTTGGGCTCCGCCATCTGCTCATATATGCGGAGCAACCTGTCTTCCGTCTGGAGCGTCACCGGGCCGGAGCACAGCAAAACGTCGGCCTGGCGGGGCGTCCCTTTCTGGACGACGCCGAAGCGCTCCAGGTCAAAACGCGGCGCGAGGGCCGCCAGTATCTCTATGTCGCAGGCATTGCAGGCGCCCGTGTTGAAATGTATGACCCAGGGCGACTTGATCCTGGCCCAGGTGACGATCCGGTCAATTATCAAGCTAATCTCTCCTGAACAGTATTACGATCGCCAGCACCGCGATCGCGAGAAACGGCATGGCGAGCCACACGGCGTTGGCGGGCACGGTGCCCAGGACCAGCGCGGTCACGTGAAGTATCGTGAAGAAGAACGCGAATGAGAAAAACTCTGTGTAGCTCGGCTGTATCCTGCCGGTGTTCACGTCCTGGCCGCAGGCGTACGGCTCCCCCTTGCCCGCGGAATCCCCGCCCTTCGCCGCCAGCCCCTTAAACGCCAGCGAGAGCAGCGCGGCCACGGCCAGCAGCAGCAAAAAGTCCAGCGGGGGCGTAAGCAGAAGATTACCCATATCCGGCCCCCTATCCCTTTATTTTGGTCAGGTCACGGAGGTCGACCGTCCCGTTTTTGGCGTGCGCGGCGATGGTGATGCCGGCGCCGACGGCCGTGACGACGACCTCGATGATGATCAGCGCGATGATGTAGCTCTGCGCCAGGGCCATCTGGCCGTTCACCGTCCCCGCCGCCGCTATCAGCAGCGTGACGGCCTTGACGATCAGCTCCAGCGCGATAAGCACGCGTATCATGCTGTGCGTGGCTATGATGCAGTATACGCCGATCGCGGCCAAAAGCACTATCGCGATGACAAACAAAGTCAGCAGCAAATCATTTCCCCCCCCGTTCCTTGAAAAGCACGGCCATCCCGAGCACCCCGGCCAGAATTATCAAAGCCAGGCCGAACATGTCCAGGGCCCGTTTGTCCCAAAGCACCTGCCGGGACGCGGCGTCCGCGTAATTCCCGGCGAGGATGCTCATATCCATGCCCGGCCACAAAAGAAATACGCCGGCCGCCAGCACGAGTAATATGAACGGCATTGGCAGGACTCTCAGGAAATACTTGTGTTTGAGGCTGGCGAGCTCCTTGCCCTGGCTCGTCTTGGTGAGGCTGATGGTCGTGGCGAAAATGGCCGTCACAAGCCCGGCGCACACCGACAGCTCCATCACCGCGGCGATCTGCGCGCCCATGATGAACAGGATGACGGTCAGAATCGCGGAGGTCAGCGCCAGCATGACGGCCGCCACGAGGAGGTTTCGCACCATCACCGTCCCGAGGGCGAAGACGACCAAAGTGGCTAGGACGATTATCCAGGCGATTGTGTTGTTGTCCATGCGAACGCCTCCGTGGGATTACTGCGGTAATATTCGTCCTCCGTCCACTGGGCCGGATTTCCGTCTATATATTGCCATATACTTTTGTATTCCGCTTCGCTGCGGATAATGCGGCCGTGATAAGCCCGCTGCCACAAGGTTTCGCCGTATTCCTTTGATGTCAATGATTTCAGCGAGTGATTTTTCGCTGTCACCCTGAGCGCAGCGAAGGGTCTTGAAATCAAGATTCTTCGCTTCGCTCAGAATGACAAACGACAAATTCCGAAGAAGTCTATTATATTATCCCGTACCTCCGCATGAGCACCATCGCCACCGGAAACAGCACCCCGACCGCCGTGCTGATGCCCGCCAGCGCGACGGCTACGCCCGTTATCGGCGCGCGGGCCTCCTTTATCCCTTCCAGCCCCTCCCGGAGCTTCCCGAAGAACACCTTGCGCTGCATGATCAGGAAATACGCCAGCGTGACCACGCTCATAAGCAAGGCCAGCGACGCGTAGAACCACTGCCGTTCGGCGGCCAGGGCCATGATTATCAACAGCTTGCTCCAGAACCCGGAAAACGGCGGGATCCCGGCCGTGGACAGGAAGCCGACGGCCGATGTCACGCCCGTGACCTTCATCTTCTCCGCCAGGCCGCCGAGGCTGTTCATATCCGTCGTCCCGGTCTGCTCGCGCACGGCCGCGGCGTTGACGAAAAGCAGCGACTTGAACACGGAGTGGTTGAAAAAGTGCAGCACGGCGCCGGCGATCGCGAGCGGCGTCCCTAGGCCGGCGGCGAGGATTATGTAACCGATCTGGCTGATGCTGGAATAGGCCAGCATCCGCTTCATGTCCGTCTGGCCGATCGCCGCGAACGCCCCCACGACTATCGAGAACGCGCCGAGGGCCATGAAGGCCGCGCCGGGGGCGGCGAGCCCCGCGAAAAGACCGCCCGCCAGGCGGATAACAGCGAACGCGCCGGCGACCTTCGTCACCACACCGGCGAGCAGCACGGAGACGGCGTCCGGCGATGCCGAATACGCCCCCGGGAGCCACCCGTGGAAAGGCACGACGCCGGCCTTCACGCAGAAAGCCGCCACATACAGAACCAAGGCGGTCTGAACGGCGGCGTCCCCCGAGGAGAGGGTGACGCCAATGTCAGCGAAGCGGAGGCTCCCCGCGCGCATGAAGATCAGCGCGTTCGCCGCGAGCATGGCGGCCGTGGCGAGGCCGGAGAGTATCACGTATTTGAACGCGCCCTCGAGCGCGCCGGCGTCCTTTTCCATCGCGATCAGTATGAACGAGGCGACGGCCGTGATCTCCAGGAACACGTACAGCGAGAACAGGTCGCGCACCATCACCGCGCCGTCCATGCCGGTCATCAGCATCAGCGTCAGGCTGCCGAGGTTTATCCTCCGGCGGGAATCGCCGTTGGACCCGACGATGTTGGCGGCGGCCGAGGCCAAGGCGACGGCGGCCAGCACGACCGCCGATATCCAGTCGATTTCGAGCGGCATCTGCACCGGGAGCCTCAGGGCGTCGTCGACCGGCCGCCAGAAGCCGAGACCGCTGGTCGCGGCCATGGCCGCCTGCAAGGCGCAGACGGCGGCGACCACCCAAGGGGCCATTTTGCCGGCGATTTTGCGGCCGGGCAGGTTCAGGA
>WQUN01000043.1 GCA_009782085.1 Bacillota bacterium | reverse complement strand
CATGGAGCGGTTGTACTCCGGCGTCACGAACAGCACGGCGTCCAGCGCCCTGACCTCCCGGCGCAGGCGCGCCCACTCCGGCGGCGGGGTTTCGTTGTCCAGATCCTGATTGAACATATCCACAGAGGCTATGTCCATGAATTTGACGTCAAACTGCTCCGCAAGAAGGCCGGACAGATATTCGGCGACCTTTTTGCTGAACGAGTCGCGGCGGAGGCTTCCGACAAAAATACCGATCGTTTTTTTGCTCATACGACACCTCGGAATTCAAAATTTTTTCAGGATTTGCCTTAAAGATCCGCGGACCATAATCCGTGCAGATTGCAGTGCGCGAACACCGTGACCGGGCCGTCTCCCACGCAGAACTCGGCCTCCGGCGCGTCTCCGGCCGCCAGCGCCGCCCTGTGGGTCCGGCAGCCGTCGGCGACGGCGATCCAGGCGATATGGTGCTCCGCCGTCATGGGATGGGGGATGGAGCCAACCTTTACCTTCAGCTTGTTCCCGCTTCGCTCCGCCGCGGGCACGTGCTTCTCCTGCGCCGCGTCCGCCGTGTTCGGCCTGAGCTCGGCCATGGGCTCCCCGCAGCAGATGATGCTGGCCCCGGAGTCCTCTATGACCCCGACAAGGTTCCCGCACTTCGCGCACCTGAAAAATTTCCGTTCGTTTTTCATCATCGGTTCCTCCCGTTTTTTTCTTTTAGGATTAAATATCAAAAAGATTTTATACCGTATCCATGTGCGTGTCAATATTTTTTCCCTCTCTCGCCGGCGGGAATTGACGAAAGCCGAAGTCTGAGTTATGATGATGACGCTCTTGCGCGGCAATGAGTACGCTTGTTTCGGGGTGTGGCCATAGTATGGGGAAGACCAAGCAGCGCCAGGCTATACTGACGGTTTTATCGGACGTCGGCGTTCATCTGACGGCGGATCAGGTTTATGAGCAAACCAGGCGGACGTTTCCCAATATCAGCAAGGGGACGGTTTACCGCAATCTGAACCTCATGGCGGACGAAAACCTTATAAGGCGCGTACATATAGCCGGCGAGCCCGTCAGGTTTGACTCGAACCGCGTCCGCCATCAGCACAAGGTCTGCGTCAAATGCGGGGGCATTTCGGACATAGGCGACGTCGACGCGCGGGAGATACTGCGGCTGATTGCCCCGGATTCAGGGGTCGTGGACTATGACATGGTGGTGTATGTCGTCTGCGGGAAGTGCGAGTGCGACGCGTCGGTCCACTCCATGTCAAAATGACGGTATATTTTGTCGCGGGGGGGCGAACTGAGTTCGCCCGAGATGAGTACAAGCAGACGCATGATTGATTGGAAGACATACAGGAAATGCCGGCGTACCTTTGACAGGGCCGGCTTTTTCTTTGTGTTTTATCATTTGCATAAACGGTCATGTGTTACATTAAGGCTATATTATAAACAGACATTAAGTTATCATTTGTCGTTTTCGCGCGCATTATGTATGAAAAAGAATAGGAACCAAATAACTATGCAAAATAGTATAGCGTTCAACCTGAAAGAGGGTGCTCTCTATTAATAAAAATATCCGCACGGCGATTTTACTGACAGCGGCCGCTGTCGCACTGTTTCCCTCCCGGGCTTTAGCCGCGCCGACCGTCTCCTGGGGCCTTTTCCATGAAAAGCCGGGGGAAGTCCCGATCGGCGAGGCTTCCGACGAGTATCTGTCTAAATACGACGCTTTTTTCCACGAGCGTTCCGGGGACAACCGGAAAACCCTGTTTCTCACCTTCGACACCGGCTACGACAACGGCGTTACGGCCAAAATTCTCGACGTTCTGAAAGAGGCGGATGTACCGGCGGCCTTTTTCCTGACAGGGAGATGTATCGGCGATTATCCCGACCTGGTAAAGCGCATGGCCGGCGAAGGCCACATAGTCGGCAACCACAGCATGAATCACCCCAACATGTCCCAAAAGAGCGCGGAGAGCTTCGCCTCGGAGATCCAAAGGACCGAACAGGCGTACAGATCCGTCACGGGCCTGGAGATGCCGAAGTATTACCGCCCCCCGGAGGGCGTTTTCAGCGAGAAAAACCTGGCGCAGGCCCAAAGCATGGGCTACAAGACCATTCTTTGGAGCGTCTGCTACAGGGATTGGATGGTAAACGACCAGCCGTCGTACGCCAGCGCGCTGAAGACGCTAACGTCGAGGGTGCACCCGGGGGCCATCGTCATGCTGCATTCGGTAAGCAGGACGAGCGCGGCCGTTTTGCCGGAGTTTATCGCCATATGCCGCGGAAAGGGCTACGAGTTCAAAACCCTTGACCAACTGGGCTAGGGATTTTATAATAAGAGTATGGACAAATCCCAAGGAGGTCAACTATGCCCAAAACCAAAAAGAAAGACAAAAAGCTGAAAATCGGGATCATAGGCACCGGCGGCATCGCCCACGCGCATATGGATTCCTACAGGAAGCTCGGCGACGCGGTCGAGGTCGTGGGCGGCTCGGACATTGTGAAGGGCAAGGCCAAGGCGTTTTTCGAGGAATACGACATGAAGGACGCCAAGGCTTTCGACCACAACGACGACCTGCTCGCCCTCGACCTGGACGCGGTCAGCGTCTGCACCTACAACAGCACCCACGCGGAATGCGCCATAAAGGCCCTGGAGGCCGGGCTCCACGTGCTGTGCGAAAAGCCGATGTCCGTCACGCTGGAAGAGGCCGTGGCGATGTACAAAGCGGCCAGGAAGGCCAAAAAGATACTGACGATCGGCTTTCAGCCGCGCTATGACCCTAACATGGACCTTGTGCGGGAAATCGTCGGCTCCGGCGTGCTGGGCGAGATTTACTATATTCAGACCGGCGGAGGCCGCAGGCGCGGGATGCCGGGCGGAACGTTCATCAGGAAGGATTTGGCCGGGATGGGCGCTCTCGGCGACATAGGCTGCTACTCCCTGGACATGGTGCTCTCGGCTATCGGCTATCCCAAGCCGCTGACGGTCTCCGCCTACGCCTCGAACAGGTTCGGGACGAATCCGAAATACAACAGGGAAGCCAAGAATTTCGACGTGGACGACTTCTCCGTGGCGCTGATACGGCTCGAGGGGGACATCGCGCTGGATTTCCGCATGTCCTGGGCCATGCACATGGACAAAATGGGCGATACGATGTTCTTCGGCACCGACGCGGGGCTGAAAATCGAGCCGGCGGAATCGAGCTGGGCCGAAGGCTGGGGCGGGGCCTGGGACGGCACCATCGGCCCGATACATC
This sequence comes from Bacillota bacterium, assembly GCA_009782085.1. GTDB lineage: Bacteria > Bacillota > Clostridia > Lachnospirales > WQUN01 > WQUN01. The sequence continues at coordinate 3,664 of WQUN01000043.1, read as the reverse complement.
TGTACAGCGACGTCCAGGGCCAGCTGAGCGAGACTCTCATACCCCTGCGCAGGCCGTCGGAGGACAGGTTCCTCTCCAAGGTGAAGGCTTTCTGCGACGCGGTCGCGACCGGCGGCTCCGCTCCGATACCCACGATACAGTCCGTGTACAACCAGGCCATCGTGGACGGGATCATACGCTCCTCCCGGAGCGGGCGCGAGGTCGAGGTGGATCTGCCGAAGGATCTTTAATCGGCGATCAGAGATAAAAATGAAACCGATATATCGTCTGAAAACGGTGGGGTGTGGCTACGATAGGCAAAAATCGCCGCAAAAGGCTTAAACGGGACTGGATCTTCTGGCTGGCGCTGTCCGGGATACTGCTGGCGGCTGTAACGCCCGTTTTAGTCATATACATAGTTCTGCCAGGATTTTCCGCGGTAAAAACCGCCCGGGCGGCTTACGACGGGGCTGCTCCCGCCGAAGGCCGGCAGTCTGTCTCCGGCGCGGGCTCCGCGGCGAACGCGTCCGTTAAAGGCGCGCCGCTGCCCGCCTCAGGTTGGCAGCCGGGCACGGCTCTTTCCGCGTCAGGCTGGCAGCCTGGGACGGCTTTTTTCGCGTCAAGCCGGCAGCCGGGCTTGCCGTTGCCCGCGTCAAGCCGGCAGCCGGGGACGACTCCTCCCGCGTCAGGCTTGCAGCCGGGAACTGTGTCTTCCGCCGCGCAAAGTCCGCCTCCGACGCCCGAGCCCGTCCTGACCGCGAAGATCTCCTTCGTCGGCGACCTGATGGTCCATCAGTGGCAGGCGGACGCCGCCTACGACAAAACGACCGGCGAATACGACTTTGACCGGGGCTTCGACTATGTCAGGGGCGACCTGGCCGCCAGCGATTTCGCCGTCGGCAACCTGGAGACGACCTTCGGCGGCGGCGCTTTCAGCGACTTTCCCACGTTCAGCGCGCCGGATTCCTTCGCGGACGCCCTGAAAAACGCGGGTTTTGACTTTGTTACCACCGCCAATAACCACTGCAACGACAAACGCTCCGCGGGGCTTCTGCGTACCCTTGACGTGCTGGACGCCGCGGGGATCGGCCACACCGGCACGTTCCGCTCCCCGGAGGAGCGGGACGGGATCCGCGCGGAGGAAATAAACGGTCTCAAATTCGTGTTTCTGGCCTATACTTATAGCACGAACGGCATCCCGGTCGAGGCCGGGATGCCGTTTCTGGTCAATATGCTGGACAAACAGTCTATAAAGGATCAGATCGAAAGGGCAAAAGCCCTCTCTCCGGACGTGATCGTCGTCCTGCCCCACATGGGCGCCGAGTATTCCGCGGCCCCGTCGGCGGAGACGAAGGACTGGGCGCGGTATATGCTGGACTGCGGCGCGGACGCGGTCGTGGCGAGCCATCCCCACGTGATCCAGGCCGTGAAAACCGGCGCGGGCGCGTCCACGCGGGAAGGCCCGGCGCCCAATGGGCCATCTCCGCCAAACGAAGGCGCGGAAGGTATAACAGCTTATTCGATGGGGAATTTTATCTCGAGCCAGCGGGACCTCCCGCGCGACTACGGCATGATCCTGAACCTGGAGTTCGAGAAGAAGGGGAACGGCAAGGCGGTCTGCGTAAGGGTCTCGTTCATCCCCACCTGGGTGAAGTTCGTCAACAGCCTCGGCGCGTACGACATACAGGTCCTGCCGGTTCGCGACGCGCTCGAAGACTACAACGACGGCAACTCAATGCTCATTCGGCCGGAAGATTACCTGCGGCTGCTGGACGTGAACAGGGAAATCACGAGGAAACTGCTGGGGGAGGCAAAAGATGCGCAGAGGGAGTATGTTTTATATGAAAGGGACAATTAAGGGCATTCGCCGCATGGGCGGGAACAAAAGTACAGCCAGAAAACCGAGATATATCTCAGCCGTATCGGCTCTGATCCTGTCCGCGGCCCTGGCGGCGGCCCTCGTCGCCTGCGGAAACAGGGAGGAGCCGGTCATGGCGGTGGTCACGGATCCGCCTCAGCCGACGGCGAGCCCGACTCCGTCCCCGACGCCCGCCCCGACTCCGACCCCGAGCCCGACGCCCGCCCCGACGCCTTCGCCCGAGCCGACCCCTTCGCCCAAACCCACGGAGGACATCAGCGGAAAGGCGGTCAATGTCCTGACCGGGCTTTATATCGACGAGGCGGACGCCTCCAGGCGTCCCGTCGTCGTCTCGATAGACAACATGCACATAGCCAGGCCCCAAAGCGGAATCGGCCAGGCTGACATCCTCTACGAGGTGCTGGCCGAGGGTGAAATAACCCGCAACGTAGCCGTTTTTCGGACGGATTTTGACGCTGACAAGATCGGCCCGGTGCGCAGCGCGAGGCACTATTTTATAGACATCGCGACCGATTACGACGCGATATTCGTCCACCACGGCGGCAGCCCCCAGGCCTACGACGCGCTGAGCGCCCAGCACATCGACGACATAGACGCCATGCGCAGCGGCGCGCCGTTCTGGCGCGACCCTGTCCGGTCCAAATCGGCTGTCATGTACGAGCACAGCTCCTATACCAACTCCGCAAATATCAAGGCCGCGATTGAAAAGGCCGGTTTCCGGGACGCTCTCTACGAGGACGCGGACATTGGCTTCGGGTTTTTCAGCCAAGAGAGCGAGCTTTCCGGCGCGGAGAGCGCCGGCAAAATAACCGTGCCGTTTTCCGGCGGCTACTCGGCGAGCTTCGAGTACGACCCGGAGACCAGGCTCTACAGCGACTTCTGCGACACAGGGGAGCGCTTGGACGGCAACACCGGCGAGCAGCTGGCTTTCACGAACATTTTGATCCAGCAGACCGCGATCACCGCCATAGCGGGCGACGCCGCCGGACGCCGGGACGTCAAACTGATCGGCTCCGGGAAGGGGTTTCTGGCCACGCGCGGCGGGTACGCGCCCGTGACGTGGAAGAGGGACTCCAGGTCTTCGTCCACGAAGTGGTACTTCGCGAACGGCGAAGAGATGAAAATGAATAAGGGGAAGACGTATATCTGCGTCGTGTCGCCGGATACGGAGGTGACGTTCGAGGCCCTGCCAAAAGAAGTCACCCTGCCCGAACCTGGAACCCTCCTCATGGAAAACGCCCTTGCGGGCTGGTCTCAGAACACTGACGGTCAGATTCTCGCGACAACGGACGGCTGGAGGACAAGCCGTGAACTGACGGGCATAAGCCATATGGACGCCGATTACGGCAGATGCGCGATCAGCTGCAGCGGGGGAAAGCTGTTTATCGCGGGTTATTCGAATTCACAAAGCGGCTTTTCGCTGTATTTGTATATTTCGGCGGACGGAGGCGCGTCCTGGAAAACAAACCTTATCGATTATGGCGGGGACATGGTTGGGCCTGGCGATATTTTCATGAGTTTTCTTGACACAAACAACGGTTATATGCTTCGCTGTTCCGGTCCCGCGGCCGGGTTGATGACAAAGGAGCTGTACAAAACCCGCGACGGCGGGGAGACATTCTCCAAAATAAGCGACTTGTCCGATTTTTCCGGATACCCGACCGCGATGTCTTTCAGTTCGGACAAGATCGGCTATGTGACATTAAGTCCGAGGGGCAGCCTCACGGACTTTGCGCTTGTGACGGAGGACGCGGGCGTGTTCTGGAAGAGGGCCTCATTCCCGAGCCCGCCGGGGCTGTCCGGCTA
>WQUN01000042.1 GCA_009782085.1 Bacillota bacterium | reverse complement strand
CGTACCGGAATCAAAGCATCTACCTCAACGGGTTTAACAAGTCCGCGACGCCGGTGTATACTCACATCCTGGCATACCCGGGGGCGAAACCCGTCATTACCGGTCAGGTTGTTTACGCGGCTTTCAAGGTGGATCAAAGCAACTATGTGGTCTTTGACGGCATCACGGTCGAGAACACGTCGCCCGCCCCTGGCAAGAACGGGTACGCCGGGGCTTTTGACTACTGGGGCGTGTCCTACATCATCGTCCGCAACTGCGTTTTCCGGAACATAGGCACAAGTATCGTCTGCAACGGGGCCTACATGGGCGAGTCCTCCTATTGCGTGGTGAAAGACTGCCTTTTTGACACCTGCTCGGACAGAACGCTGACCCAGTCCACCGACTGGATCGCCGTGCAATATCACAGCAACCACATTCTTTTCGACGGGCTGGACATGCGCGGCGGCCCGCATACCAACATCGGGATGAACGGCGCGTATAATTGCGTCATCCGCAATTGCGACTTCCACAACGACTGGCAGAAAAACCTGGGCATCGGCGCGGAAAACACCCCGGTCGACGCGTACAACGTCGTGGAAAACAATATCCTGCGCGACGGGAAGCACGCCATAGCCGCCGGTTATGAGCAAAAGGGCGGTATCGGGATGCAGCTCGGTTCCAACAAAAACATCGTGCGCAACAACTATTTTGTAAACAACGAATTCTACGGCATGATCATCGACGCCTACGGTTCCGACTTTGGAGGCTTTATGGCGCCGGCTTCGGCAAACAATAAAATATATAACAATACGTTCGCGGACAACGGCTATTCCGCGCAAACCGGCAACCCGGGCGGCACCGTGAACTGCGGCGTGTTTGTCACCACCTGGGGATACCCGGAAGGAACCCCGTATTACAACCTGAGCGGGAACACATTCAAGAACAATCTCTTTTATAACAACGGAATCCTTGCCGGCGGCAGCGGATTTACCTCAGAAATGATTTTTAACGTTGATTTTGCCAAAACCCCCGAATTCCTGCAAAACAATCTTTTTTACAACAGCGCGTCCGCTGACGTCATCCGTTTTCAGAACAACAGCAACAATACGATTGCCGGGGCGCAAACGCAATACCCGGGCATATTCGCGAAAAACATCACCGATGACCCGATGGTCGCCCCGGCGGCAACCGAAACGTATACGCTTCAGGACGACAGTCCCGCCATCGACGCCGGAAGCAGCCTGACCACGGCGACTAACGCCGGATTGAACGCCACCGCGCTCACCGTGCAGGACGCCGGCTATTTCAGCGACGGCTTCGGCGTGCCCGTGGATGAAACCAGCGTGGCGGCGGGCGACACGATCATGATTGGCGGCGCGCCGGCGCAAATAACCGCGGTTGATTACGCGACCAACACCATCACTTTGGCCGCGCCCTGTACATGGTTCAAAGGGGTGGGCGTGGCTCTGGCCTATAAGGGAACCATGCCCGATATCGGCGCGTGGGAGTCCGACCAGTCCGTCCAAAGAACCGATCCTACCGCCTATACGAACGTTGCTTTGGGAAAACCGGTCATTAATGACGCTACAGGCGGCTGGATGGACCGGACGGCCTGCGCGACGGACGGGGACACTGTCTATGACGAAAGCGCCAACGATTGGACAACCAACGTGGCAAGCGCCTGGTGGCCGAGTACCAGGACTTCTTCCGCCTATATTGTCATAGACCTGGGGGCCGACTATTACATAGACACGCTCAAAGTCTGGCACGGGAAGCCAGGCAACACCTATCCCGGCGCGGTCTGGCAGCTGTCCGAAGACAGTGCGTTCACCACGGGCGTTGTGACCGTGTTCAACGACGACGGCGCCAACATGGCAGGACAGGGAGTGGGAACCGACGCCGTATACGCCGAAACGGCCGGCGGAAAAACGGTGAAATTTACGCCGGTGACGGCGCGGTATATCCGCTGTTTTGAGGCTCCCAACGCCCGCAATTCCGCGGACTGGCTGGAAGTGGAAGCCTGGGGTTCCTCCGGCCCGATCGCCCCGGCGACTTCGGCTGACCTGGTTTTGGACAGCACCAATCTGGCGGCCGGGAAAACCGTCGCTGCCACCAGCGCGTCGGCCTCCGCCGGGAACATCACCGACGGGCAGACCGGTACCCAGTGGGTTTCCGGCGGTGCGGGAGACGAATCTTTTGTGGTTAACCTGGGCGCGGCGTGCAAAGTAAATTCCGTTGTGCTGGACTGGGGCGCGGATTACGCGGTCAAGTACAGCCTGCAAACTTCAACCGACGGCGTGAATTATACGGAAGTCCTGCTTTATACGATCAACGGCGGCGGCTATAACAAACTCACTTTCGACCCCGTCTCGTGCCAATACGTCAAAGTCGAATTGCTGGCGCCCAGCGGCGCGGACTACTCCGTCGCGGAAATCGGCGTTTACGGCGACGGGCAGGGCCAGGTGGTCGTGCCCGAAGATCCCAACGCGAGGGTTAACGTGGCGCTGAACAAGCCGATCATCGGTTATCTGGGGACCATTTCCGACCCGACATGGGCGACGGACGGGAGCCTGAATTACAACTGGTACGAAACCAGCCCAGGCTCAGGCGTCTGGAAAACCGGCGCGACCAACCTGTTCGTGGGCAACACCCCGAACAAGGCCGGGTATATCACCATCGACCTGGGGAAGAGCTATTACCTGGATGAGCTGGACGTCCTGTATAACCCCGCCTGGGACGCCCACCCGTCAGCGATTGTCTGGCAACTCTCCAACGACGGCGCGTTCTCGGCGGGCGTAACGACCGTGTACAACAGCGACGCGGCCAATCTGGCGGGACAGGGCGCGGGAACAGACCCGGCCTATACCGGGGACATGAAGACGGTCTCTTTCTCCCCTACCAGCGCGCGGTACATCCGCGTTTGGGGCGTCAGCACCAACTATGAGATTTTCTATACGGAAGTGGAAGCGTACGGGACGCTGGCCGCCCAGCCTGAACCCTACCTGAACCCCGACTGGTCGAACCTGGCCAAGTGGCGGGTTGCCGCGGCGGACTCCGGCGTGAATCCATACGCCGTGATCGACGGCGACACAAGCACCGGTTGGGCCTCGGCCGCCGCCGGGGAGCACGCTCTGTCCGTCGACCTGGGCAAAACCTACAACGTTGACGACCTGATCGTTGACTGGAGCGCTTACTATGCCACCAAATACAAGGTGCAGCTTTCCGCGGACAACACGACCTGGACGGAAGCTGCCTATGTGTCCGTGAACAACGGAGGGCTGAGCGAAGTCACCTTCGCGCAAACCCCGGCGCGGTACGTGAAACTGGTTATGCTGGAATCCAGCGGGAGCGCGTACGGCATCAACGAACTGGGGGTCTACGGCGCGGGCGAATGGGCCAGCAACGAATACCCGGACGGCAGCGTCAACGTGGCGCTCGGCAAGCCGGTTACCCCCACGTCATATAACGACACCGCGGCCGTCACGAACGGCGATTATTCCAATCCTTATTACAATACGCACGCGTGGAGCAATTCCGCTAATGTCACAGTGGATTTCGGCGCGAGCTGCGACGTATACAAAATCGTCGAGTGGCACTATTATCCGGACGGACGGACATATGCCAGCCTCATCATGAAACTGTCGGATACGGCGGATTTTTCCGCCGATACGACTGTTTATGACACGACCAAGGGCGACCCTCTGTATACGGAAACTCCGGACGGCCTGACCGTCGCGTTCGACCCGGTCAGCGCGCGGTATTACCGCAGCTATCTGGGCATGGCGCCTTCGGGGGGAAACCACTGGGTAGAAATCCAGGTCTGGGCGGCCGCCAAGTCAATCGCGGTGGATGCGGCGAACTCCGTGACGCGGTACAACATCGGGGACAGCCTTGACATGACGATACTCTCCACAAATATTTACGACACGGTCACTTCCGTAGCCGTGACCCCGGACATGGCGACAGGGTTTGACAGCACGAAACCCGGCGTTCAGACGATACAGATTTTCTATCAGGGAAGGACGATATCCTGTCAGGTGACCGTCGGTTCTCCTGACAAGGCGGCTCTGGCTGCGCTTATCGCGCAAGCGGACGAAATGATCGCCGGCGGCGCTTTCGCGGCCTCTACTCCGGAAAGCGTGACCGCTCTGCAAAACGCGCTGGCGGCGGCGAAAGCCGTGAACGATGACGTTTTAGCTTCGCAAGATGCGGCGGACAGCGCCCTCGCCGCTCTCCGGGCTGCTCTGGACAACGCCCGGGCGTCCCAAGGGACATTCGACTGTACAGTCAAGTCGATGCTTGCCAAGGTTGCCAAATCGCAGAAGATACCGTATGTGTGGACTGGCGCCGGCGCGCTTGCGTTCACAAGCTCAAACGCGGCGGTCTGCGGCGTGACGCCGGACGGGACGCTTGTTCCGCTGAAAGCGGGTATAGCGGTCATTACTATAGCCATACCGGGCGGCGCAAAGTACGTCTTTGCCGTGACGGTGACTGTGTAAACAGCTTATATGTCAAGTGCAATTAAACGAGACCGCCACCCCCGCATGGGCATGGCGGTCTCGTTCGATCAATTATTGGAATTTCGTTTAGTTTTTCAAACTTATCCCTCCGTCATCTCCCTGACATACCTCTCCAGTTCCCCCGCGGCGTTCTCCCCGTATTCCCGGATGATCTCCACAATGGCGCTCCCGACGATCACGCCGTCGGCCTGCCCGCGTATCCTCCGCGCCTGTTCGGGGCTGTGCACGCCGAAGCCCACGGCCACGGGCGTGTCCGTATACCGGCGTATCTCCGCCACAAGGGCCCCTATGTCCGTCGTGATCTCGCTCCGCGCGCCGGTCACGCCCAGAGACGAGACGAGATAGACGAACCCCATGGCGTTTTTGGCCACGCGGGCGACGCGCTCGGCGGATGTCGGCGCGACGAGCGTTATCAGCTCCACGCCGTGCCTGTCGGAATATTCCAGCACCTCGCCTTGTTCCTCAAAGGGCAGGTCCGCGATGATGACGCCGCAGACGCCGCATTCCGCGCACCTGGCAAAAAACCTGTCGTACCCGTAGTTGAAAATCGGGTTCAGATAACCCATGAACATCAGCGGGACCGCGACCTCGCCCTTAAGCGACACCGTCATGCCGAATAACCCGTCAAGCGTGGCGCCGGAGGCGAAGGCGCGCAGGTTCGCGGCCTGGATGACCTCCCCCTCCGCGATGGGGTCGGAAAAAGGCATACCGATCTCTATTATGTCCGCGCCGGCGCCTGCCAAAGCCAGGATGTACTCTTTTGTCTTCGCCAGGTTCGGGTCGCCGCCCATGAGGTAGGCGATAAAGGCTTTTTTATTCTTGAAAACGTCCGATATCTTACTCATGCAGGTCCTCCCCCTTATAGCGGGCAATCGCGGCCACGTCCTTGTCCCCCCGGCCGGACAGGCAGATGATGACGCTTTCGTCTTTCGGCATGGCCCCGGCGATCTTCCGCGCGTGGGCGACGGCGTGGGCCGACTCCACCGCCGGAATGACGCCCTCCAGCCGCGAAAGGTAGTAGAAAGCCTCCACGGCCTCGTCGTCGGTAACGGCCACATACTCCGCGCGGCCGGAAGCGTGGAGCAAGGCGTGCTCCGGGCCGATGCCGGGATAATCCAGGCCGGCGGAGATCGAATAAACGGGGGCGATCTGCCCCGCGTCGTCCTGGCAGAAATAGGACTTCATGCCGTGGAATATGCCGACCCGCCCGCTGGCGATAGTCGCGGCGTTCCGCTTGCCGAGGCCCTCCCCGGCCGCCTCGCAGCCGATGAGCCGGACGTTTTTGTCCCCGATGAACTCGTAAAACGAGCCGATGGCGTTCGAGCCGCCGCCGACGCAGGCGATGACCGCCGCGGGAAGCCGCCCTTCCTTTTCCAGTATCTGCGCCTTGGCCTCGCGGCCGATCACGCTCTGGAAGTCCCGCACGATGGTCGGGAACGGGTGCGGCCCCATGCAGGAGCCGAGGATGTAGTGCGTGTCGGCCACGCGCCGCGTCCATTCGCGCATAGTCTCGTTCACGGCGTCCTTGAGCGTCTGCGTGCCGGAGGTCACGGTGTGCACCTCCGCGCCCAGGAGACGCATTCGGTAGACGTTCAGGGCCTGGCGCTCCGTGTCCTCTTTGCCCATGAAAATCTCGCACTCCATGCCCAAAAGCGCCGCCGCCGTGGCCGTGGCGACCCCGTGCTGGCCGGCGCCCGTCTCCGCTATGACCCGCGTCTTGCCCATGCGCTTGGCCAAAAGCGCCTGCCCAAGCGCGTTGTTGATCTTGTGGGAGCCGGTGTGGTTCAGGTCCTCGCGTTTGAGATAGATTTTCGCGCCGCCGAGGTCTTTGGTCATGTTTTCCGCGAAGTAGAGCCTCGACGGCCGCCCGGCGTATTCCCTCAGCAAAAATTCCAGTTCGCCGGTGAATCCGGCGTCCCGTTTGGCCTCCTCGTAAGCCGCCTCCAGGTCGGACAGCGCCTGCATCAGCGTCTCCGGCACGTATTGCCCGCCGAACTCGCCGAAGCGGCCCTTTCTTGCCTCGTTCGAAGATTCGTTGCCGTTGTCCCGCGCGCTCATGGCGCACCCCCTTAACAAAATGTCAAGTCCTCTAGCTCCATACTCACGGCGACCCATCCGTTTGGTCTGGCGGAGCGGTCCGTTTCAATGAACCCAGCCTTCTCATAGCACCTGTACGCGCCTTTGTTAAAGTCGAAAACAGTCAGGGTCAACTTCTCGAAAACGGTTTCCCGAAAGACCATCGCAACGAATTCTTTCAGCGCCGCCGTTCCAAGACCTTTGCCGGTCAATCCGGGATTCAGGAGAAAATGGCCGATACTGGCCTTTTTCTCGCCCGGTTTGATATTCAGCAGGCTTATCGTTCCGATCATCTCTCCGTCTCGGTCGATCCTGTACATTCTGTAATCTGACGACTGCTGCGCGACGATCCTGGCTTGAATCTGGGCTTCCGTAAGCGGGTATACATAGCCGCGGCCGGACCATTGCTCGAGAAAATCCTTGGTCTGGTTTTCGTTCCAGACTATGATCGCCGGCGCGTCCGCTTCTTCCAGCGGGAGTATACTGATATTATACCCGTCTCTCACGTTCGCCCCTCCCCAGACCGTTTTTCGCAGAATATCCAGGCTGTGCGACGTTATACCTGCAAAATCCGGCCGCTCGCACAGGAAAAAGCAATATTTCAGGTAAACCTCATACATCTCGTCGCTCATGGCGTCGACAGTCTCCCGCATGTACTCCGTGTACAGATCCGCGGCGACATAGTGCAGGCGTTGGACGGGCAGGCCGGACATGAGTGCGTCGATGTCCTCCTTCCGGTAAAGCTGGAAGACCTCCGCCGGAGTCGAGAGCGTCCTGAACGCCTCCGTGTCCAGCATACCTTTTTCGATAAACTCAAAAATACGTCCGTTCCGGAATCCCTGGAGGAGTATCGACGCGTCGCTCAGGCAATAGGCCGCGTAGAGCAGCCCGCCGTTTTTCGTGACCCGCAGGGCCTCCGAGAGCGCCGCCCGCTGATCGTCCTCTGTAAACAGGTGGTACATCGGCCCCAAAAGCAAGGTCATATCGTACGCGCCGTCGGCCAGGAACGACAGGTCTTTGGCGTTGCCGCGAAAAATCGTTACGTTCTCGCCCGGCTCGGTTTTGGAGTTGAATATACCGATGTTGCGCGGGACGAGCTCCACGGCCGTGACCTCGTGTCCCGCCCGCGCCAGCGCGTGGGAGTAACGCCCGGTGCCCGCGCCGATCTCCAGGACTTTCATGCCCTCCGTCAGATATTTTTCAATATACCGCATTGTGATTAAAAATTCAACCCGTCCGCGCCTGGAATCGAACCTGGCGTCTTCGTCGCGGGCGTTGTATACCGGATGCAGAAAACATTTGCCGACGACGAGCCGACACGACGAACGCTTCAGCGGCGTGTCGGCGACAGAGGAGGCTAATGTTTTCGCACTCCGGTATAGTGGCTGATTATCGCGGCCTCGCCGGGTGAAACGTCGTTGTCAAAATCCATAAAAAAACCCGCCCTCGACTTTATGCCAAGGACGGGCGCGTCTGCCCGTGGTGCCGCCTTGATTCGCGGGCAAGGCCCGCGCCCTCCTCGGGAAATGCCGGATGTCCGGTATATCTTTCATACCCGTATGATACGCCGGCGCTGTTTCGTTGTCAACGGCAATTTTACCGACACGCGAAAACATTTGCCTCCTCTGTCGCCGATACGACGCAGAGGCATTCGTCGTATCGGCTCGTCGTCGGCATATGTTTTCTGCGGTCGGTATATGTTTCACGCCTTCTCCATCGTCATATGCTCCATAAAAAGCCCGGCAAACCGCCTGTCCTCCGACAGGCTGATTTCCGCGGCTTCCCTCGCGATCCGCTCTATCTCCTCCTGCGCTCCTGCGTCCAGAAGCGCCAAAGCGCAGCCTCCCAGCGAACTGTTTCCGACCGCGGCGACCCGCTCCCGCAATTCCGGCGGGAACAGGCCCACGTCGCCGGCGCTGTCGAGGTCTATCTTGAAACCGAAGCCCCCGGCCAGATAGATTCGCCCCACGTCCTCGTATTTCAGGCCGGCTTCGTCGATCAGCACCTCTATCCCCGCCCTGACCGCGGACTTGGCGAGCTGGAACTCGCGCACGTCCTTTTGGGTGAAGCGGATGGCCCCGGCGCCCGGCACGACAATGACGCCGTCGTCAAAATAATCGTCGCCGAGGAGCCCGGTCTCGTCCACCAGGCCGTGGCGGACCAGCTCCGCCGCGATGTCCAGCACTCCGGAGCCGCATATGCCGACGGGCTTTTGGCTGCCGATCGTCGCGACCGTGAACGCGCCGTCTTTGTACTTCGCCTTCGCGACCGCGCCGGGCACCCCGCCGATTCCCTGGGAAATATTGCCGCCCTCAAAGGCCGGTCCGGCCGCCGTCGAGGCGCACAGGATTCTGTCGCGTCCTGAATAAACGGCCATTTCGCCGTTCGTGCCCAGATCCACGAGCATGGCCGCTTTATTGTCCGAAAGCCCGCCGCAGAAGCATATCCCCGCCGTGATGTCGCTGCCGACATAGGCGGACACCCCCGGAAGGACCGTTATTTTACACCTGAAATCCGGGAAAAAACACTCCCCGGCCGGAAGCGTCACGGTTTCCGTAAAGGTCGGCAGGAACGGTATTTTCCCCAGGGACTGGCACGGCGTGTTCATAAAGAGGTGGAGCATGGTCGTATTGCCGGCGGCCATCACCCGGACGAGCGATTCCCTGGGCGCGCCCGCGGCCTTGCAAAGCTCCTTTAAGCCCTCGTTTATCCCGTCCGCGACCGCCCTGTGCAGTTCTCCGAGGCGCCCGCCGCCCGCCGCCATTATCCGGGAAATCACGTCCGCGCCGAAGCTCTTCTGTCCGTTTATCATGGAGAAGGACGCCAGCTTTTCGGAGGTCAGCAGGTCGTAGAGCTCCATAGCGACAGTGGTGGTGCCGATATCGACCGCCGCCCCGCAGACGAGCGCGGGCTTCTCCGCGAACACGTCCAGGACGTCGTCCTCGTCCGTGAGCAGGTATACGGGGTTCCTGCCGTACAGACCCGCGCCGTATGTATCCCCGCCGTTCTCGTTTATCAGCCCGGACAGCTTTTTGATCACGCCATAGCCGGCCCGCCTTCCGGTACGGCTTTTCACGCCGGACAGGAGGCTTCTTTTTTCCGCGCCGAAATCGAACTCTATGAGCCCGAAACGCTTTTTTGCGGCGGCAAATCCGTTAGCGGAATAGGCGGACACGATGTCAAAACCCGAATCGTCCCGGACAAAGATCTCGGCGTCCCGCTCCGGCGTGGCCTCGCAGGCCAGCCTGTATCCCTCGCCGAGTTCCTCCGGTGAAAAGCGCGCGGTATCGTGCTTTGAGGCGGGTATAGCGCCGTTTTTTACCACGACCGCGCACTTGCCGCAGGTTCCGTTGCCGCCGCATACCGCGGAGATATGGATATCGTTCGCGCGCAGGAGTTCGAGCAGATTGTCGCCCGCAAAAGCCGTTATCTCCCGCTTTTCGCCCGCGCGGACGACTGTCAGGGAGATTTGCCTCCGCGCCTGCGCGTCCGCGGAGGATGAGGTCTGTGTGATTTCTATGTCCAAAACAATGTCCCCCGGTAGTCAGACTTCTTACTCTCTCGCCAGCAACCGCTCCAAATCCAGCAGCAGCTTCACTCCGCCCTCGACGTTCGCGATGTTCCTTATGAACCGGTTATAGCTGTTCAGCTTGGCGCTAGGCGGCGGGACGATGCTGTCCTCCGCGATGGTTATGACCTCGTTGACGCTGTCCACGATCAGGCCGAGCGTCAGACCGCCGTACGCTATCACTATGATGCATGTCAGCTCGTCGTATTCCTTCGGCGGTTTCTGAAACCGCTTGCGTATGTCCAGCACGCCTATGATTTCGCCGCGCAGATTGATGATCCCTTCCACATAGTCCGGATTATCGGGGATCTTCGTTATCGCGGTCATCGAGATCAAAGTCTGAACGTCGGATATCTCTATCCCGTACTGCTCGCTGTCGATATAAAACGTCAAATACCTGTCCTTTACCGTGTCAGAAGTTTCCGGCTCCGAAACGCCGTACGCCTCGCCGCTGTCCGCCATAGTCGTTATGCCTCCCGATGTCCTATTTATCAAAAAAACCCGCCACGTCTATTATCAGGCTTATCTCCCCGTTCCCCAGAAGGGTGCAGCCACTGATGCCCCTGACCTTCTTGAAATACTTGGGTATGGACTTTACCACGACCTGCTGCTGCCCGACGAGCTCGTCCGCGAAAAGGCAGACCGTCTGGTCGCCGTTTTCGAGCATGATCAGGATCCCGTCCCTGAGGTCTGTGACCGAAGTCTCCAGCCCGAAAAACTCGGACAGCCTGACGATGTTGTAAATATCGCCGCGGACGGAAACCATCTCGTTGCCGTCCGGGTCAGAGAACACCTCCGTCTCGGGAGTGACCTTGAACGACGTGCTGATAGAGACGATCGGGATCGTGTATTTCGCGCCGCCCATCTTGATCGTCATGCCCTCGATGATGGCCAAGGTCAGCGGGATCTTCAGCGTGAAAACGCTGCCCTCGCCGGGCGTGGATTCCACCGAGACGTAGCCGCCGACGTACTCCAGGTTCGTGGACACCACGTCCATGCCGACGCCGCGCCCGGAATAGGACGTCACGGTGTCGTTGGTCGAAAATCCGGGCAGGAAGATGAACTGCTGTATCTCCCTTTCGGTATATTCGGATTCCGGCTTGCGCAAAAGCCCGTTGTTCCGCGCCTTTTCCAGGATTTTATCCCGGTCGAGCCCCGCGCCGTCGTCCCGGATGATTATCAGCACGTCGCCGCCCGTGTTCTTGGCTTCGAGCACCACGGAGCCCTTGGGGTTCTTGCCGAGCCTCTGGCGGACGTCCGGCATTTCGATCCCGTGGTCGACGGAGTTCCGGATGATGTGCATGATAGGGTCGGATATGTGTTCGATGATATTCTTGTCGACTTCCGTCTCCTCGCCGACGACCTCCAGTTGGACGTCCTTGCCGAGCTGGCGGCACATGTCCCGCACGATCCGGTGCATCTTGAAAAACGTGGTCGAAAGCGGGACCATCCGCATCGACATGACCGTCTCCTGCAGATCGTTTATGATCTTCCGAAGCTGGCGCGTCTCCTTGTGGAAGCTGTCAAGCTCCAGGCCGTCCAGCTCGGAGTTCTGCGTGACCATGGCTTCGGATATGACGAGCTCGCCCATCAGGTTAAGGAGTTGGTCGAGCTTGCTGACGTTGACGCTTATCACGTGGTGGGCCGCGCTCTTCTTCTCGGCTGCCTCAGCGGCGGTCTCCGGCGGATATTTATCCGCGTCCGCCTGCGGCTTTTTACCCGCGCTCTCCGCCCGGACGCCGCCCGGGGGTTGCGCGGCTGCGCGCGGCGCGGGCTCCTCGTCCGCGCGGCCTGCCACCGCGCCGCCGTAAGGCCCGGCCGCGCCCTCCGCGTCGATTTCCCGTATGAACGGGGTAGTTTCCAGAAGGTTCCTGATATCGTTAAAATCGCGTTTGCTCGTGAACGACAGCCAAAAGCCGTTTTTGCGTATCGCCCCGACGGCCGACTCGTCCAGCAGATCCTCCGGTACGTGGGATATGCCGCCGGCCAGCTCCTCCAGGTTGTGGACGAGCGTGTACGCGCGAATATTCTCCATTTCGCAGCCATCGGAGAAGAAAACCCTGTAGGCGTACCTCCCGGGCCCATTATCCGCAGGGCCCGCCTCCGGGTTTCTATTCCCGGCTTCCGGGGAATCCACGGCGCCGTTTTGGCGTTTTATTTCGGCCAAATGCCGCTTTATCCTGGACACCACGCCCTCGCAGTCGCCGTCAGCCGGCGCGCCGCTCTCGATTTTCGCCAGTTCCTCCTTGATAAAGTCGGTCCCGGCCAGGACGACGTCCGTCAGTCGGCGGTAATCCAGGTCCCGCGGGCTCTCCTCGCGCAGATAGTAGAACAGGTCCTCCACCGAGTGGGCGGCAGTCGAAATCCCGTTCAGCATCATCATGGCGGAGGAACCCTTTATCGTGTGCATTATCCGGAAGATCTCGTTGATCTCCTCCTGAGAGTAGCCCGCCTCGCTCCTTATCAGTATCTGCTCGAGCTGCTCCAGGAGCTGCCCCATTTCAAAAGTGAACATGTCCAGCATTGATTCCCTGTCAAAGTCAGCCAATGATACCACCCTGTCGTTTTACGGATTATGTCGGATTTATGTCAAAGGTTTCTGATAAACCGCCGGTATTATATATCTGAACCCGGCCTGCGACCGGCTTAGCGACTCCGCGTGCCCCACGAACAGATACCCTCCCGGGACCAGCCAGTTCCAGAACTTTTGTACCAGGGCGTCCTTAGTGGGGTTGTCGAAATAAATCATCACGTTCCGGCAGAAGATGACGTGCATCGGGGCCTTGAACGGGAAGACGGCGTCCATTAGGTTCAGTTTTCTGAATAATATATCGTTCCTTATAGAGGCGCTTATTATGCTTCCTCCGACGCAGGGCTCAAAATAAGCCTTCCTCCACTTCTCCGGAAGCGCCTTCACGCTGTCGGCGGAGTAGACCCCTTTGGCCGCCTTCTCCAGGGCCAAAGTCGAAATGTCCGTGGCCAGTATCTTCGTGTCCCACTTCTCCGGCCTGCCGGCGAAGCGGTCGTGCAGGATCATCTGCAAAGTGTACGGTTCCTCCCCGGAGGAACACCCGGCGCACCAGAGGCGTATGTCCCTCCTGGCCCCGAGGTTTTCCTCGAGTTCCGGGAGGACGCTTTCCCTGAAAAAATCGAAATGGTTTTCCTCGCGCATGAAAAACGTGTGGTTAGTGGTCACCTTGTCGATGAACCTGACGACCGCCTCGCCGGACCTGTCCTTGACGAGGTAGTCGAAATAATCCGTAAAGCTCTCGAAGCCCTTTTCCCTGAGCGTGCCGGAAAGCCGCGAATAGACGAGCGACTTTTTCTCCGGCCCCAGGCTTATGCCGAAATTGCTCCTGATGTAATCGCTGATAGCGGCGAATTCCGCGTCTGTCAAGTCACTCATGATGCATTATCCTTCCAAGATCCTCCCCAGCGCCGCCGCCGCCTGCTCCTCGTCCTTGCCGTCCGCGATGATCGTCAGGCTGCTGCCTTCCGGAATCTCCAGGGAGATCACGCCCATGATGCTCTTGGCGCTGATGGTCTTGTTGTCGACCTGGAGCTTGACGCTGCTCTGGAATTTGCCGGCCGCCTGCACAAACAGCGCCGCGTTCCTCGCTTCCAGGCCGCCGCCTACGCGTACCGTTTTCTGGGTCATAATTCTCCTCCTCTTATACTATCGGCAATTTCGCATATTTTACGCAATCTGTGGTTGACGCCCGATTTGCCCACAGGCGGCGACAGCATCGCGCCTATCTCCTTGAGGTTGGCTTCCGGATATTCCAGCCTGGCCCTCGCGGCCTCCTCGAGCTGGCCGCTTAAAAAACCCAGGCCCCTTATTTTCGAAATAAACTCGATGTCCTTGATCTGCTTCTGGGCCGCGGAGACGGTTTTGGACAGGTTCGCGGTCTCGCAGTTGACCATACGGTTCACGCTGTTGCGCATATCCTTCACGATGCGCACATTCTCCAGATTCATCAGCGAGAGATGCGCGCCCATGACGTTTAGCAGGTCAACTATATTTTCCCCCTCTTTTAAGTAGGCTATGTAGTGGCTCTTGCGCTTTATGACCTTCGAGCGGAGCCCGAACGAGGCCATCAGCCTGGAAAGCCCTTTCAGGAGCCCTATCTCCGTGTTGACGAACTCCAGATGGTAAGTTTTCTCAGGGTCCGACAGAGAGCCGCCGGATATGAATGCGCCCCGGATATACGCCCGCTTGCAGCAGTCGTTCCGCACGACGGCCGGCGAAATGCTTTTGCCGCCGGAGACGCCGGCGGCGTCCGCGATTTTCGCGGCGGCCTCCGGTTCGTTTATCATGACGCAATAGACGCGGCTCTTGGCGAACTTTTTGTGGTTCTTGATCGAAACCTGGCTCTGTATGTTAAAATTCCTTTTGATCAGAGTAAAGAATTTTTTCGCGATCACGGCGTTCTCGGTCTGTATCCTGACCCCGTTTTCGTCCGCGCCGCCGCAGGTGTTGATGATCCCGGCGATTTCCGCCACCGCGCAGTGCCCGGCCTCGGGATAGATGCCGCAGAGCTCCGCCTTGACGTCGGAGGAAAAGGACATACGCTCACCGCCTGTTCTGCCAGATGTCCCTGTGGTTGATGCTGACCGTCTGATTCATATCCAGCAGCTTTTTGTACAGCAGGTTCGCGAACGTCACCGACCTGTGCCTGCCGCCGGTGCAGCCTATGGCGACCACGAGCCGGTTCTTCCCCTCGCTGACGTAAAGCGGGATCAGGAACGCCAGCATATCCGCCATTTTATCAAAAAAAACCCGGCTGACCTCAAAGCTCATCACAAACGCGGCGACGGCCTCGTCGTTGCCGGACAGTTCCTTCAATTCCGGCACATAGAACGGGTTCGGCGTGAAGCGCACGTCGAAGACCATGTCGGCGTCGTCCGGGACGCCGTATTTATAGCCGAAGGAGAGGACATTGATCAGCAGGCTTGAAAAATCCCGGTCGAGCACGCATATCTCCGTGACCATCTCCTTGAGCTGCCTGGTCAGGATCTGGCTGGTGTCGATGATATAGTCCGACTTTTCGCGGACCTTGGCCAGCAGTTCCCGTTCCTTTTCGATGCCGGTTATGAGCCTGTCGTTCTTGGCCAGCGGGTGGCTCCGGCGCGTCTCCGAATAGCGCTTGACCAGAACCTCGTCGGAGGCGTCCAGATACAATATTGTATACTCATTGTTCTCGCTTGTCAAAGCGTCCAGCCCTGCGAACAAATCATCGAAGAGCCTGCCCCCGCGGGCGTCGATGCCCAAGGCGACCCGCGTGATGTCCGAACCCGGCTGGAAGCATATCTCGGCGAACTTGGAGATCAGCGACGGCGGCAGGTTGTCCACGCAGAAAAAACCCTCGTCCTCGAGGATTTTCAAAACGGTGGACTTGCCCGCGCCGGACATGCCGGTGACTACTACGAATTTCATGGAGGACCACCCTGGGTCATGCCTTCATTTTCCTATACTCCAAAATCGTAAGCGCGATCATTACAATATCCAACGCCGTCAGGAACAGCAGCAAAACCGAATGGCCGGACGCGAACCGAACCGTCTGATAGACGATGAACCCTATGAAAACAAG
>WQUN01000041.1 GCA_009782085.1 Bacillota bacterium | reverse complement strand
CGCGGTGGCGGGCTGCTCCGTCGGCGCGGCCGTGGGATTGGCCGCGCTGCCCTTGCACGCGCTCAGCGAGGCGACGGCGAGGGCCGCGACGATAACCAATGCGATTATCCTTCTGATTTTGCCAAATTTCATTCAATTCCCTCCAATTTTAGGATTTTTATGCTTTGCGGAACGCGCGGTTCGTTACTTTTCACCGCAGGCTCATTGTAGCACGTCATAGGCCACAATAAAACGCTGTATACTTTTATAATATTTAGTTATTTTTACAGCGCGGTAAATCACTGCGTTATTTTACGAAATTACTGTGTTATATTGCGCGCCGCCCGTTGTATACCGGAGTGCGAAAACATTAGCCTCCTCTGTCGACGTCGTCGGCAAATGTTTTCTGCATCCGGTATATAACCGCGCCGGCGTCTCAAGGCAAACTCTAAAAACTGTCATCCTGAGCGAAGCGAAGGATCTTAAATAGCCAAAACATAAGATTCTTCAATGCCAGCCGCTCGCCGGGATCATAGAAATAAGTTTCGGCGCTCCTGGCCGTGCCGAACAGATAGCTGTTGTACCGGCACTCTTTGCGCCCGAGGGTCCCGTCTTCCCGGTAAACAAATTCGACATCCACGGCTTATCAAGGTATGGGCCGTCTCCCCAGCCCTCGATGATCCCCTCCGAATAGAAACGCGCCAGCCGCCCGTTCCCGTCATAGAAGCTGTGTTCCGCGTATCCCGCCAGAAAGGAGGCGTCGTGCGTATCCGTCATCACCGAGAACTTATTGCCGCGCCATTCTCCGCGCGCATAGCCTCCGACCTCAAACCCGCTCACGGATAATGCGCCGTGAAAAACCCCCACGCCGGATTCTTTCTCCGAATCATAGTATAACTCCAGCCCGACGCCGTATTCGTCGTTACGGTATTCGTAAAGCGGGGCGGCCGTCTGGCTCACGCCGTATGCCCTGAGCAAATTGGCCTTGTCTTACTCATAGATAGCCGAAATACTCCCCGTTCTCCCTGTATATGACGAAGCAGGCGCTTGTAAAGCCCGCCCGCCCGTTCGGAGGATACCCTAAATGCGTGTAACAGCCCAGCCATCCGTCCAGGGAATCCGCGCCGCCGCCGTCAATAACGGCTGCTTTGGCAGCCCCGATACCGTCTGGGTTTCCGGGGCCGATTGTCCAGTTCCCATTTTCATAATTATAGCGGAAAGTCCCGACATCACCGGAAACGACAACACAAATCAGCGCAAAGAGAACTAAGGACGCGAATAGTTTCAGTTTTCTTCTTTTATCATCATTAATTATCCCTTTATCGCCCCCATCATGATCCCCTTCACGAAATACCTCTGCAAAATCGGGTAAACCAGCAAAATCGGGAAGGTTATCACCATCGTCACCGTCATGCGGACGGCCGTCGGCGTAAGTATCCTGTTCGGGTCTATGTTCGTCTGCCCGCTTTTGAGCATCTGCACAAGATAATTGACCTGGTCGAGGAAGGACTTCAGCTTCAGCTGGAGCGTCATCAGCGACTCGCTTCTGACCAGGAAATAGTTGTCATACCAGGTGTTCCACTGGTTGACCAAAGAAAAGATCGCCACCGTGGCCAGGATAGGGATCGAGGTGGGTATGACGATTTTCCAGAAGCGCGTCATGTAGCCCGCCCCGTCGATCTCCGCGGATTCCTCCAGGGAAGCCGGTATGCTCTCGAAATAGACCTTGAACAGTATCACGAAATACGCCTGCACCGCCGACGGGATGATATAGAGCAGGAAGTTGTCCGAAAAGCCGTAGAGCTGCATCGTCAGGTACCACGGGATGAGCCCGGCCTCGAGGTACATGGTTATCACCAGGAAGCGGTAGATGAGCTTACGGAAGCGCAGGCGCTCCTTCGTGACGAGGTACGCCGCGAAGCTGCAGCAGAAAAGGGTTATCAAGGTGCCGATAACCGACCGCGCCGCCGAGATGAACGTCGCCCGGGCTATCCCCTTTAGCCGGAACACCTGGACGTAGTTTTGCAGCGTGAAACCCGCCGGCAGAAACACCACGTTCCCCCGGTTCGCCTCGGCGGGTATGCTTATGGAATAGATGAATATGTAGTAAAACGGGTATATCGTGATCACAAAAAAGGCGAAGAGGATGACGATGTTCACTGTGTCGAAAATCAACGACCCCGAATACAGTTTTTTGCGCCGAGCAAACATTTTCCGTCCCCCCTATGTCGTTTCGTTTGAAATCGAAACGACTATGGAACTGTCCAGAAATAACATGCACATTTTTTTGAAACGACGAACGCTTCTACGGCGTTTCAAAAAAATATTTGATCAGTTTATTTCTGGACAGTTCCTATACCAGCGAATTCCCGCGCACTTTTTTGGCTATGGCGTTGACCGTGAACAGCAGCGCCACCGATACTATGGATTTGAGCATACCGACCGCCGTGGCGTAGGAATAGTTGAACGACTGGGACTTCATCGCTATCTGGTACGTGTAATAGTCCAGGACGGTGATTTTGCTCGCCACCGCGCCGTTCCAGAACATGAGGTACTGGTCCATCCCGGTGCGCAGGATGTTGCTGACGCTTAAGAGCATCAGCACCAGAAAGGTTTCGGATATCCCGGGCCAGGTGATGTGCAGGGCGAGTTTCAGGCGGTTCGCCCCGTCGATCCGCGCGGCCTCGTAGAGCTCCTGGTCGATGCCGGCGATGGTGGCGAGGTAGATTATCGCGCCCCAGCCCGCGCCCTTCCAGATGTTCATCAGCGACATAAAGGTCCATGTGACCCTGGCGTTGTCGAGTATCCTGAC
Organism: Bacillota bacterium; assembly: GCA_009782085.1. Lineage (GTDB taxonomy): Bacteria > Bacillota > Clostridia > Lachnospirales > WQUN01 > WQUN01. The sequence continues at coordinate 28,427 of WQUN01000041.1, read as the reverse complement.
CTTGCCGGCCCCGCCCAGCGCGGCGATGATGGTGTTTATGACACCCTCGTTTGAAAACAGCGAGAACGCGACGGAGTAGATAATTATCCAGCTGATGAAGTTTGGCAGAGTGGTCGTGGTCTGGATGAAGCGCTTATACCACTTCGAGCGGACCTCCGTCAGCAAAAGCGCGAAAATCACCGAGACGACCGAGCCGAAAAGGCTGAAAAAGCTGATAGAGAGCGTGTTTATGAGGACGCCGGGGATGTTGCTGTCGCGCAGGAGGAACGCAAACCAGTGAAAGCCCACGAACTCGCCGACCTGGCCTTTAAGTATGTCCAGGCCGGGCTTGTACCTGAAAAGGGACAGCGCCCAGCCGGCGATCGGCACGTATGAAATCGCCAGGGCCAGCAGGCAGAACGGTATCGCCATGATTAAGAGCTGGTCGTCATATTTGCGCCGCTTGGTCATGAAGCGCCCCCCTTTTGCCGGAATGATTGGAAAAGAGAATTGGATCAGGGACACATATCTTCGCTAAAATTGTACCACACCCCGCGCGGCCGTTAAATATTACAATTTTTCGATTTCACTGTTGTTTTTTATACTTCCGATCACGATCGTCACCTCCGTGCCGCAGCCCCCCGCCGCCGGGGATTTTATGAGGAGTTTCCCGTCCTCGCCGCAATGCAGGCGAAGGCGTCGCGCCACGTTCGCTATCCCGATCTTTTGGCCTTCCTCCGGCGAGGTCGTGCCGCCGGTCCGGCTGGAGATCAGGTCGTTCAGCCCGGCGAGGGTCTCCGGATCGATCCCGGCGCCGTTGTCGGTCACGGTGATGATAAGCCCGTCCCCGCTCAGCCCGGATTTCAGCGTTATCCCGAGCCCGCCGTTCGATTCGTCCAGGCCGTGGACGACCGCGTTCTCCACCAGCGGCTGGAGGATGAACCGCGGCACGGCCCTCTCCTGGCAGCCTTCCTCCACGTCCGCGGTAAAAAAGACGCTGTTGTTGTGCCGCCAGTTCATGATTTTTACGTAATTGGAGAGATAGCCCAGTTCCTCGCTCAAAGCCCACAGCACCTCGGCGTTGCGGAAAACCGGGCGCAGTATGTTCCCGAGGGCGACCAGGCTGTTCACGATGTTGTCGGCCTTTATGGCGGCGGCCATCCATTTTATCATGTTCAGCGTGTTATACAGAAAATGCGGGTTCAGCTGCGCCTGGAGCGCCTCAATCTCCAGCAGGCGCTTTTCCCTTTCGATCCTCTCATTGTCCCGCATAAGCCCGTTGAGGCTCCGCACCATCTCGTTGAATTTGCCGGACACGATCCCTATCTCGTTGCGCGGGACTTTCTCGGTCTCCAGGTCCAGGTTGCCTTTGCCCATCTCCTGCATCTTCCAGGTGAGCCTCCGAAGCGGGGACAATATCCTCCTGAACCAGAAAAAGGACAGCGCGAATACTGCCAGCACGCTCAAAGCCGCGATGACCAATATGAAGGTGAGCTGGGTGCTGAAGACGGACTCCATGTCGGCCGTGAGGGGGATCTCCCTCATGATCGTCCAGTTTATCGGCGACAGGCGGTAGTAAATCAGCTGGGACATCCCGTTTTCGCCGGAAAGCGTGACGCTTCCGTAACCGGCCTTTGGGTCGGTGTTTTCCATGAGCGTCCCGCCGCTTTCCGGCCCGCCCGGGGCGACCGCCGACACGATCTGCCCGCCGGCGTCGGCCAGGAACAGGCTGTCGCCCGGCGTGACCGAAAGCGCGCCGTAAAGGGTGCGCACGTAATCCTCCGAAATGTTGCAGACCAGCACGCCCCGGCGGCTCGGCGCCTTGCTGGTGTTCACCGTCTTGACGTGGGAGATGAACCGCGTGTCCGGCTGAGGCAGAATGCGGGTCAGATCGTTGAAGTACCACGCGGTGAAACTGCCGTACCAGCGGCTCGGGCCCGTCGCCGAATACGCGGTTTTGAACGCCTCGGTCCCGAAGAACGGGTGCACTCTCTCGTTCCCGTCGCCGATGTGCGTGTTGCGGCGGCTCGCGCCGATGGACTCGTTCTCCCCGGTGAAAAGATAGATCGAGTCTATGAAGTCGTAATACAGGAGGATTTGCTTTATCTCGGCATAGATCCCCGTCACCTGCTTGACGTCGGGGTAGACGAACAGATACCGCCCGCTCTGGAAATACCGCTGGACGTCGTCGCCCTCCAGGAATATGTCCATCAGCCTGTCCACCTCGCCGTAGAGGTTCGCCATGTTTTGCTCCACCTGGGAGAACTGCTGGAGGACGAGCTGCTCGTTGCGCTCCCGGAGGGTGTCGGCCATGTTCCGGTATATAATGTAGGAACCGGCTGTCATCAGCAGCACCGTGGCGAGGATAAACAAGAGCAGGAGCTGGATGTGCAGCCGGTTGTTTTTCAAAACCTGCAGCCGCCGGCTCAACTCTTTTTCTCCTCTCCGGACTGCCACTGCTGCCTGTATTTATGAGGGGTGACGCCGGTTGTCCGCTTGAAAAGCGCGTTGAAGTAGGTGCTCTCCCAGAAGCCCGCCGCCTCGGACACCTCGTAGGTCTTCATGTCCGTCTCCCGCAGGAGGCGCTTCGCCTCCTCGACCCGCAGCGCGTTCAGATAATCCGTCATCGTCTCGTCCATTTCCTTCCGGAAAAGCGTGCTGAAATAGCTCGGGCTTAGCCCGACGTGTTTCGCCACCTCTGGCAGAGATATGTTGTTTTTGAAATTCTCGCCGATATACTGGAGCGCGCCGGATATTTCCGGCCTGAGATGTTTTTTCGCCCTCAGCGCGTTGTTCAGCACTGTTATATAGCGACTGACCTCCAGGAGCGCGTCGTCGAGCGTCTCCGCGCGCAGAAGCTCGCGCTCGTGTGAGACCAGCAAGGCGCCGTCCTCGTCGCTCGTCAGATAGAGCTGGCGGGAAAGCCAGTGCAGGAGCACGCAAAGGGCGTCCTTCACGGCGGACGGCTCCGGGGACAGGCTTTCGATCATCGCGCCGACCTTCGCGCCGTAGCCGGCCCACAATATCTCGTCCGAAACGGCCGACAGATCCCGCATGGCGTACAGCCGCTCCAGCTTTTCCCGCAGGGCCGGCGGCGCGTCCCCTCCGCTCTCCGGGCCGTATATTCCCGAACCGTAGATGAATTTCCAACGGAGGCTTATCTCCGCCTCGCGGTACATCTCGGGGAGATTTTCGTAGCCGTTGCGGACGCTTGAAAGCGCGAAGGTAAGGGAAATGTTGAAATACGCGCCGGCGGTTTCGGCAATCCGTCTGAGCGCGGAGGTTCTGCCGGCGTTCTCCCGGTTCAGCAATATGATGTAACGCCCGTCGCGCTCGTGGACCGCGACGCCGTTTTTATCCAGGATTTCGTTCAGGACGTTCATGAATGCGAAGTTGGTCAAAAAACCCTTTTCGTCCTCAAAGAGCTTCTTCAGGCTCTGATAGCGGTCGAGCTCCGCCAGGACGAGCGTCAGGCCGTCCGGGTCGAGCCTTATCCCGGCCTCGCTCATGCCGGCGGCGAACTCCTCCGGGCCGTACATCCCGTAGAACAGGAAATTTTTCACAAGATCCTCCGGCGCTCCCGTCTGGATGACCAGTCTCTCCGGGCCGCGCGGCCTTGTCGAGCGCTCCGCCTGGCGGCGCAGCCTTTCCAGGAGCTCGTCGATCTCCTCGCCGGTGGCGGTCAGCTTGAGGACGTAATCCGAAACGCCGAGGGTCATCGCCTTTTTCACGAGGCCGAATTCCTCCAGGCATGTCAGCACGGCGATAACCGTGTCGCCGTCCGTCTCGCGTATCCGGGCGATGAGCTCTATCCCGTCCATAACCGGCATTTTTATGTCCGTCAGGATGATATCCGGCTTTTCCCTGTGGTATATTTCGAGGGCGGCCTTGCCGTTCGGGACGTCCGCGTAGACGGCCATGCCGTGTTTTGCCCAGTCCACTGAATTTTTAAGCCCCAGCCGGACGAGCATCTCGTCCTCCACTATCATGACCTTCAGCACGGCGATCCCCTCCTTGCTCATCTGACAATTCAACCTTATTTCCGGCTGGCGCCGCTCCAGTCAATATAACACGTTTTGCCCGGGCAGTAAATACGTCGCGCGCCGCCGCCGGGGGCTCAGCAAAAAATCGTGGGAATTCACACGAAATTTTGCTGCACCCCATGCCGGAATCCGTTTGACTGAAAACGGAAATTGAATTATGATTGGCCAAAGAAGGTGACGCCATGGCCGGCTACATTATAAAACACGAGCTTTCCCCTTCCGACAAGCTCGGCGTCATGTACCGGGACGCGTATTTCGACGTGTCCGATTCCGGGCGCGAGGCCGAGGACATCGCCGTGTCGTCCGCTCTGGCGCTGAGGGCCCGGAAAGCGCCGCCGAAGGCCCCGAAGGTCTTTTTGTCCAACGACTGCTCGTTCAACTGCGCTTACTGCGGCTGCCGCTGCTCGGAGGACAGGGAGAGGTACTGCTTCGACCCGAAGGAGCTGGCCGCGCTTTCCGTCGCGGCGGCGGCGCGGAGCGGCCAGGGCGTCTTCGTAACCTCCGCGGTCTATAAAAACGCCGACTACACCCAGGAGCTGATAATCGAGACGGTCAGGTCCATCAGGAACGACTGCGGCTTCCGGGGCTATGTCCACGCGAAGGTGATGCCCGGGGCCGACGCGGAGCTTATCCGCCGGACGGGGCTCTACGCCGACCGCCTCAGCGTCAACATCGAGGTGGCCAAAAGCGAGGGCTACGCGCGGATCGCCCGGCAGAAAAACAAAGGCAACATCCTGCTGCCGATGCGGCGGATCAGCGACCTTATAGCCGAGGCCAAAGCCGGGCGCGAAAAGTTCGCCGCCTCCCAGACGACCCAGCTTATGGCCGGAAGCACCGGCGAGGACGACCGGACGATCCTGACCCTCTCCTCGGCGCTCTATAAGAAGTACCGGCTGAAAAGGATCTACTATACTCCCTATAAGTTCGAAAAACCGGCCAGGGGCTACGACCTGCCCCCGGTCAGCACGCCGCGCTGGCGTATGCGCAGGCTCTACCAGGCGGACAGGCTGATGGAGCTTTACGGCTTCGGCGCGGACGAAGTCGCGCCGGAGGAGCGCCCCTTCCTGGAGGAGGACCTGGACCCCAAGGCGGCCTGGGCGCTGCGGCACCTGGACATGTACCCCGTGGAGCTCAACACCGCGGACTATGAGACGCTTCTGCGGATACCGGGGATCGGGACGACCTACGCCAGGCGCATAATCGAGGCGCGCAAGCTCTGCGGGCTTAACATGGAGACGCTCCGGCGGATGAAAATCCCGGCCGGGAAAAGCGGGGCGTTCTACACATGCGGCGGCGCGTACGCCGGCGGGCTGAAAGACGACTTTGCGGCCATGCGGGAACTCCTGGCCGAGGCCCCGCCCCCGGAGGAGGAGGGGAGCCCGCTGGATATTACGGAGGGGTGCTATTAAGACCCTTCGCTTGCGCTCAGCTGACAGTAGATGGTGTTTTACATTAGGGAACAGCCAGGAGGGGCGTCCCCTGCGAATCCCCATGAAAATTTGCCGCATCCATTGCAAATTTTTGTCTTGACTTGACAATCCTTAGGCATTATAATGGAAACACAGCAGGTTTTACAAAAAAACCGCTGAATTATATTACATAACGGAGGGAACAGTTATGAAAAATGCCGTTAAAGGCATAGCCATGGGCTTGGCGGCCGCGATGATCCTGTCGCTCGCCGCGGCCTGCGGAAACACCGGGACAACCAGTGGACCAACACCGGTACCAAAACCACCCGAGCCCCTCGCTCCGTATTCTTCGACGGTCACCATCCACGTGGGCCGCGAAGCCAACGCGGGCGGCCAGTTCGCGCCGGGGGAGAATTCCAGCAGCAACAGCTGGATCAGAATGCTCAAGGATCAGCTCAACATCGACTTTGTCGTTGACTTCGACGTGGTCGGCGGCCAATACGACCAGGCGGTCATGCTCCGCGCCGCCAGCGACACGCTTCCCGACACCTTCTTCATCAACAACTCCGCCGGATCGTACACTCTGTTCAAAAGCCTTGTCGCCGCCGGAAAACTGGCCGACCTGACGTCCGCCTACAACAACGTCGGCGGGCTGACCAAGAATTACCTGGCGCAGACCGATACTAAAGACCTTTTGAAATACATGACGGTTAACGGCAAGATCTACGGCATCGGCGCGGGCAACGAAGGCTACAACACCGCTATGATGTGGGTCCGTCAGGACTGGCTGGACGCGGTCGGCATGTCCGTCCCGAAGACAGTCGACGACGTGGCGAACGTGGCGAAGGCTTTCGTGGCCCAGAAGCCGGGCGGCCAGGCCAACACCATCGGCATCTGCTTCAATCCCGACACCAACAACGGCATTTTCGGCCAGTGGTTCGGGCTGCTGCCGGTCTTTAACGCCTTCGGCTCCTATCCGGACATCTGGATCGACGACGGCAAAGGCGGAGCCATGTACGGCGCCATCCAGCCGGAGACCAAAACCGCCCTCCAGACTCTGGCGCAGTGGACCCAGGACGGCATATTCGACAAGGCCATGTTCACCATGAAAAACGGCGACGAGACCAGGGACACCTTCGTCTCCACTAACGCCTGCGGCATCATCTTCAACGCGTGGTGGGATCCGTGGGTAAGCTGGAGCGGTTACGGAGCGGCCTCCGTCAACCAGAACCCGAACACGGTTTGGGTGCCCGCGTTGGCCCCGCTCAACTCCAACAACCAGTTCAGCCCGAAGAAAGAGACCGTCGCCCCCGGCGGGCAGGTCGTCCTCGCCAAGTGCGCCAATCCCGAGGCCGTGGTCAAGGCCATGAACTTCATCGACGAGGTCTCGCTGCTCAGGAACCCGACTTACAAGGCCGTATACGACCAGTATCTCAAGCCGCTTGAGGGCATATCCGGCCAGCGCGAGTGCTCCCCGATCAAACAGGGCTCTCTCCTGCCGAACAACAACCGCATTTTGCTCGCGCAGGCTATAAATGATTATAAAAAGACCGGCACCCTCACGCTCGACCCACGCATCGAGGGCAACAGGAACGACCTCGAGGGCGCGTACAGGTATGCCACGGCCAACGACATGTCGAAATGGTACGAGACGCCCTTTGACAAGCAGACGGATGACAACAAGGCCTATTTCCAGTACGAGTTCGTCGGCCACTGGGCCTTTGACGTAGTCGGGAACCTCTACCTGGACGGCCAGAACAACAAGGTTTTCGTGGAGAAGCCTATCGCGTTCAACGGCCAGACCGAGTCCTTCTCGCAGTACGGCGACGCGCTCCGCGACCTGACAAACTCCACCTTCCAGCAGATAATGTCCGGCGACAAGCCGATCAGCGCCTTCGACGATTACGTGGCGGCGTGGAAGTCCGGCGGCGGCGACGTCCTCACCAAAGAGGTCAACGATCTTATGAAAGCCAAATAGGGGCGTCTTTTCGGAAAATATACCGGAGTGCGAAAACATTAGCCTCCTCTGTCGCCGATTCGCCGCTGAAGCGTTCATCGAATCGGCTCGTCGTCGGCAAATGTTTTCTGCATCCGGTATATACAACACAGGAGCGGTCTTTGCGCCGCTCCTGTGTTTGTATGGCAGTTCGGCTTAAGATCGATTTTACGTTGTCACCCTGAGCGGAGCGAAGGGTCATAGATTCTTCACTCCGCTCAGAATGACAGTGACATAAACGAGTATCCGCGGAAACATTCTTTGTCATTCTGAGGCGCAGCCAAAGAATCTTGCCTTTGACACGGAGGTAAAAGATCTATTACTTCGCTCAGGATGACAACAGAATACGGCATTCGGGTTTCCGTGGAAACTTATTAACCCAGGGGGGTGACGCGTCTTGAGGAGAAAATACCACAACTTCGCGTATCACATGATGCTGCTGCCCGGCATGATATTCCTGTTTATTTTTTATGTTATCCCCATTATCGGCAACATCATCGCTTTCCAGAACTACAGCGTGGTAAACGCGTTTTTCGGCCTGGCCTCCAAGTTTGTCGGCCTCACGAACTTCAAAATCATTTTCCTCCAGAACCCGAATTCACTGCAAGTCATTATAAACACGCTCATCATCGCCATCGCGAAAATCGTAATGAACATCGTTGTCCCCGTCGTCTTCGCCTTGCTTCTTAACGAGTGCCTCAACCGCACCGTCAAGCGGGGCATACAGACGGTGGTGTACCTGCCCAACTTCCTCTCGTGGGTCATAGCGGGCCATATCTTCCGGACCATATTCTCCATGACTGGCATGGTGAACAAGGCCCTGACCGGGCTCGGCATACTTAAAGCGCCGCTGCTTTTCATGGCCAGCAACACGTGGTTCCGGCCGATTATCATTTTCACGGACGTCTGGAAGGGCTTCGGCTACGCCGCCGTCATATACATCGCCGCCATCACGGCCATCGATCTGAACCTCTACGAGGCCGCGGACATAGACGGCGCCGACCGGTGGCAGAAGATGCGCTATGTCACCCTTCCCGGCATCATGCCCACGGTCATACTGATGAGCACCCTGGCCCTCGGGAACGTGCTGAACGCCGGCTTTGAGCAGGTATTCAACATGTACAACCCGATTGTCTACCAGACCGGCGACGTTCTGGACACGTTCGTCTACCGGACGGGCCTGGTGAACCTGCAGATGGATAAGGCGACAGCCGTGGGGCTTTCCAAGTCGGTTATCAGTCTGGTGCTGATCGTGATCTCCTACAAGCTGGCGGACAAATTTGCCGGCTACAGGATATTCTAGGGGGGTGAGGCTATGGGTATAAAAAGGAAGGCTACCACCGGGTACATCGTCATCATGATAATACTGTTCCTTCTGGTGCTTATGTGCCTGATCCCCCTGCTCAACACGCTCGCGATCTCGTTCAGCGACAAGGTCAGCGCGCAGAACGGCAACGTGTTTGTATGGCCGGTCAATTTTACGGTCAACCCTTATCGGGAAATTCTTAAGGACACACAGTTTTTTATCTCGTTTCTGATATCTGTAAGGCGGGTCATAGTCGGCAGTATCATCAATATATTCCTGGCCGTTCTGACGGCTTATCCGCTATCCAAATCGCCGGCGCATTTCCGCTCGAAGAACAGGTACATGTGGTTTGTCGTCGCGATGATGCTGTTCCCGCCCGGGCTGATACCGTCCTACATCCTCGTCTCGAAGCTGGGCATGATCAACACCATCTGGGCGCTGGTTGTCCCCGGGGCTCTGCCGATATTCGCCACGATAATGCTGATGAACTCCTATAAGCAGGTGCCCGCCTCGCTGGAGGAGGCGGCGCTGATAGACGGCGCGGGGCCCGTTTACATCCTGACGCGGATATTCATCCCGCTGTCCAAGGCCACCATAGCCGTTGTGGCGCTCTGGCAGATCGTCTATCACTGGAACGACTTCTTCCTGGGCATGATCTACATGACCAAAAAAGAGCTGTATCCGCTTCAGACCTACATACAGTCGCTTACGGTCAGTATCAACTGGCAGGACGTGAACAACATGAAGGGCGAGGATATCGCGCGGATGCTGTCGGTCTCGAACCTGACATTCAACAGCGCGAAGGTCGTGATCTCGCTGATACCGATACTTATCGTCTATCCGTTCCTGCAGAGGTATTTTGTCACCGGCATCGTCATGGGAGCGGTGAAGGAGTAATACGAATCTCGGAGTAAAAGCCTTGTCATCCTGAACGACATTGGACTTCTTCGGAAATTGACGCTTGTCATCCCGAACGACATTATGCTTCTTCGGAAATTGACGCTTGTCATCCCGAACGACATTATGCTTCTTCGGAAATTGACGCTTGTCATTCTGAGCGAAGCGAAGAATCTTGATTTTAAGACCCTTCGCTTCGCTCAGCTGACAACGAAAAATCAATTTCCGAAAAAGTCTATAAAGTCTATAGAGAAGCGCCGTATATGTCCGACTGAACGGCTATTGGTCTTTGATTTCCGGTTTCAAACGGCGCGCTTGAGTATAGCGGCGCGCCGTACCATAGAGCTCATGCGAATCCTGATTGATGAGACTCGCATTGTAAACGATACTTCCAAAGGGAGGTGGCTGGCCAAAAGGCCGTGGGAACCATACCAATGTCAACAGGTTAAAGGGGTTTACGGTCGGAGATGGAGGGGTTTACGGTCGGGGATGGAACCCCGACCCTGCGGAATCCGCGATTTTGTGGCTGCGGGTTCCATCCCGCACAGCTTATGCCTGTTGACATTGGGAATCATACCGGAGCGCCCCCGGTTCCGGGGCGCGCAAGCCGCGAGTGTCCACGACAATTCCCTCTGTCATTCTGAGGCGAATCAGCCGAGGAATCCTGCTTTTGACACGGAGGAGAAAGTTCCTTCGCTTCGCTCAGGATGCCAGCGGGATGCGGCTTTCGGGTTTCCGTGGAAACCCAAGCCGCAGAAAGGAGGCGAACCGGCCCAAAAGACGCCGCAACGCGCAATAAACGTTTTATGCACGGCAGAGTTCCGAAAGGAGGATACAAATGACATTGAAACAAATGTACAGGCCGATGAAAAAGGCCGTGGCCGCCGTTTTGTCCGTGGCCTTGGTCTTGTCGGCGCTTGTGACGGGCGGCGTAAAGCTGACCCCCGTCCGGGCTGCGACCGGCCCCGCTGACAGGACCAACCTCGTCAGCCCCGCGTACCGCGCCGATCTGGTGACTGACAGCGTTACCGTCACTTTCAGCAATCAGTCCGGCGCGTCGGCGAAAGTCTACTCCCAGAAACAGCCGGACGACACGGGTATAATCGACACCAACGGCACGAAGGCGCTGGTGGCGGAGGTGACCATGTCCGGCGGGCAGGGCAGCTTCGTTTTCCCGGCGGCAGATTATCCGTTCGGCCCCATAGCGATCCGGGTCGACGTCTACGACGCGAACGCCAAGTTTATCGACACGGCCTATTTCCAGTTCTATAACAAGGTCGGCGTGGAGTGGAAGACGGGGCTCGGCAACGCGCCCGAAAATCCCGTGACCGACAGGATGCAGGTCACCTTCGCGGACGACTTCAACGCCATGCCGAACCTGACCGTCAAAGGCCAGGGAATGGGCTCGTCGTCGGACAATTCCGCCCTCGCGCCAAGCGACGCGCACTCCTACGCGACCCGCAAGGTCGACAGCACGGGCGGCGACAACGGCGGCATGTTCGGGTGGGGCTACTTCGCGGACCACGACAACTCCGCCTTCGACCCGTTCAAAATGGCGGACAATCAGTACATAGACCTTAAAACCACCTACTATCCCGAGGACGGCGCGGTGCCGTGGGCCGGCACCTACTGGGACCAGAAAGTCGGCGCGGGATACCTGTCCTCGATGGGCATGGACGGTTCCGGCTTCCACACCTCCGGCGGCCATAACCAATATTTCGAGTGCCGCATGTTCACCGGCCCGAACCCGGCCCTTTGGCCGGCCTTCTGGCTCCTGACCTCCAACGGAGCGCAGTATTCCGACGGAACGCTCGCTCCCAAATACGGCGGCCCGTCGGACGAGATCGACATCAACGAGAGCTACCTCGGCAGCCCGGACGGCTATCAGACCACAGGGCACCAGTGGGGTTACAGCACCGGCCTCAGCAAGGGCCAGTGGAACGTGATCGACGCGCCGGAGTGGTCGAACATCAACATAGCGATGGGCTTCCACACCTTCGGCTGCCTTATCACCGAAAACACCACCTATTACTACTGCGACAACGTAGAGGTGTTTTCGCATCCCACCTTGCCTGTTTCCTGGGAGCAGGGCAACTACTTCATCATCAACAGCGGCGTCTCCGACCACTACGGGATCCCGCAGAGAGGCAAGGACACCTTCGGGCCCGACTCGCAGCCCATAGGCTTCACCCGCTACGGCAACGAGTGCGACACTTACGTCGACTGGGTGCGCGTATACGAGGACACCGACAACACCCCCAGGTTCGAGCTTGTCAAGAGCCAGATCGCGGGCCTGCCGGATGATTTCGTGTCGGTGCAGATCAAGCGCAACGCCGCGGCCCAGGCCCTTGAGGGGATTTACCAGATAACGCTTCCCGGCGAGGGCTGGAAGGTCCTGGACGGCTCCAACTTCACGGACGTGTCCGGAACGCAGACCTCCGTCTATTTCGCGCCGGGCTCCGCGGAGGATGACATCCTTCTCCTGACCCCCGGCGTACAACTGGCGCAGGGGAGCAAGATCAGCGTCATCCCGCTGGCCAACGACGTATGGTATACGCCCGCCATGACGGTGAACCTGATCGTGGAGGGCGAAAGAGGGACTCAGGTCGACGTAAACTCCTCCACCTACCCGTATCGCGGCAAAGGCGGAGAAACGTCGGGCGCCTGGTCCAACTACGACCCGAGCGCCAACGAAAAGCAGTATTTCAACTTCATCAGCGGCGGCTGGTGGAACGAGGGCTGGAGCTGGATGCACGAGCGCAGCGGCAACGCCGGCGAGCTGACGTTCAGCTTCACGGGCAACGCCTTCGAGCTCTCCGCCATCAAGTGGGCTTCCGGCTGGCCGTTCGACATATGGATGGACAGCGAGGCCAAGACCAGAATAGACACGACCGCCCCGGCCGACACGACCGAAGTGGTCTATTCGTGGAGCGACCCGAGCGGCGTCGACAAGGCGCACGTGGTGCACATCAAGCTCGCGCCCAACGCCCCGGACAACGACCACCACACCCGTCTCGCGGACTTCACGTACTGGTATCACGAGGATACGTCCATACCCAAGTACACCCTCGCGGAGACCTATTTCGGAGCGTCGAACGACGCCGGCGCGGTTATTAAGCCCGGCGGGATTATCGACATCCACGTCAACCGGAACGCGGCCACGGCCTCCACCTTCGGGACATACGGCGTCACTTTCCCGGACTACGGCGCGCAGGGCTATAAGCTGATCAGCGCCGATTCCCTGAACAACAGGGCCCAGGACACGATCCGGCTCCAGCTCCCGTCAGACCCGTCCTGGCTTGGAAAGGTCGACACGATCTCCATCACCGCGCCCGCGGGCAGCGGCTTCACCAAGACGCTGACGCTCACGGTGCAGTCGCCCGACCCGCTTGACGCTCCGGCGATCACCGGCGATCACATCGTCAAGGTCAACGCGCAGACCTACCCCTACGTGAACATACTGCCGGAGGGCGGCGGCGGCGCCTGGTTCAACGGCTGGAACGGCAGTTCCTTCGACAAGACCACCCAGGACTTCGACTACTTCACGTTCAACGGCGGCTGGTGGAGCGACGGCTGGGGCTGGATGTACACCAACGCCAACGACGGCCAGTATGTGGACTTCACCTTCGCGGGCGACGCCGTGGCGATGTACGCGGAATACCACAGCATGGGCGCGCCGTTTGACGTCTACCTCGACGGCAAACTGCAGGGTTCGTACTCCTCCAAGGGCAACACGCCCAGCCTGAGGGTCTTCAGCGCGAGCGGGCTTACGGCCGCGGAGCATACCCTCCGCGTCATGACCAGAGGCGCGGGGTACATGAAGATCACCGGCTTTGACTACAACTACATCGCCTCGGCGGAGCAGCCGAAGCGGGTGGATGTCAACTCCTCCACATATCCCGGCAGCGGAAGCTGGGGAGGATTCGTGCAGCCGCCCGTCAATTACTTCACCAACATCAACGGCGGCTGGTGGTGCGACAGCTGGGGCTGGATGTACGTCCACGCCAACTCCTCCTCCTCCATCGACTTCAACTTCACCGGCAACGAGGTCTGGGCCTACGGCCGCACATACGATACCGCCGGTCGGGCCAACTTCTACATAGACGGCGTCTACTACGGAACTTTTGACTCGTCGATAGCCCCGGCCAACATGGTGGAGTATTTCCACGCGTCCGGCCTGCTTCCGGCGGCCCACGTCCTGACCGTCAAGACCATTAACGACGGCAGGGCCGGGGACTTTATACTGAGCGGGTTCAGCTATATGGCGACCCCCGCCTCGCAGTCCGTCAAATTCTCGCTGGACAAGACCGCCGTGAGCACGGCGGCCGGCGCTAGCTTCGCCGTGACCGTGAAGCCCAGCGCGACGGCCGACACCTACGCGGTCAGCTACGCCGTGACGGTTCCGGACGGCTGGACATACAGCCCAACTAACCTCAGCTTCGCGCCTGGCGCGGGAAGCCAGACCATCACCTTCACGGTTCCCGAAAACGAGTTCGCGGCGCAGAGGGACGTCACGATCCAGCCCTCCATCGGCGCTTACAAGGCCCCCGCCATGTCCGTCAAGGCGAAGATGGCGAAGTCCACGCCTCCGGATATCGTGTCCCTTGTAAGCCCGGATTACCGCTCGGAACTTAACGGCCAGGCGAGCCTTCTCGTGGCGGCCCCGGGCGGGTACGTCACGGCAAAGGCTATGTTCACGCACGCCCCGGACGCGGCTCATCCGAACGAGCACGGCTACACCTACGTGATTGGCCCCGTGTCCCTGGACGCGAACGGCAGGGGCACTATCGCGGTCAACTCCGACATCATGCCTAACGGCCCGGTCATGATAAGGGTCGTGGCGTACAAGCCGGACGGAAAGACCAGCTGCGACGGCTATTTCCAGTTCTACAACAGGAGCGGCGAAAAGTGGAACGCCGGCATGAGCGGGTATAACGCGGCCGTCCCCGGCAAATACGACGCCGGCGCGGCGCTGCCCGCCGCGATCAACGACATACAGAGCTCTCTCGGCAAAGCGCCGCTGGAGGCCGTGTTCGCCGACGACTTCACCTACGCGAACGCCGCCGCCATCACCGACGCCATCTCCCACGACGGCCTGAACAAGACCTATGCCGCCCACTATCCGAACGGCATGGACGACCGCGGCTATTTCGCGGGCCCGGAGGTCGGGGCGAAGTACGGGCAGATATACAACCCGTTCCGCGCGGTGGACGGCCAGTACCTGGAGATGATCACCCAGCGCTACGACACGACGCTCTCCGGCACGGCGCTCTCCTGGGCGCCTTACGCCAACTATTACCAGTACACCTCGGGCTGCATCTCCTCGGTCAACGAACAGGGCCACAGCCCCAAGAAGCTCCCGGATTACCCGAACTGGGACGGCTGGACGGACGGCAACACGGAGCAGTACCTCGAGGCGCGCATATTCTTCGGCCCTAACCCCGGCGAATGGCCCGCTTTCTGGACGCTGTCCAACATGAGCTATCTGGATCCCGCGACCGGGGCCTGGAGAGACGGCGGCAAGTCCGGCTGGTACGGCACCGACGAACTGGATATATGCGAGGGCTGGATGCCCGCGACAGGGTATTCGGTCAACACCCACCAGTGGAGCTACTCCACCGGCAAGGGCGGCAACATCGGCGGCGTCAACGGCATGGACGTGATAGCCAAGAGCGCCCCCGACGCCGACCCGAACGTCGGCAACTTCTCGATGGGCTGGCATACATACGGCTGCTATATCACCAAGGCGACCACCTATTACTTCTTCGACGGGATCATGGTCGGTTCGGAGGAGACGCTCGACCTTAGCTGGCGCGACGGCAACCGCTTCCTTATCAACTCCGGCGTGGCCCAGGACAAGGAAAAGTCGCTTCCGGAAGGCTACGGGTTCACCCGCTACGGCGACGCGAGCAACATGTACGTCGACTGGGTGCGCATTTGGGAGACCCCGATCGACGCCCAGAAGCCTATATTCAACCTGAACCACGACTCTCTCATTCTCCAGAGCGTGACCCCGGGGCAGAACCTGACGTTTAAGATCGACCGCATGAACAGCGCGGCGGCGGCCATGAGCGGGACTTATCAGCTCGACATGCCGGCCGGCTGGACGGTCGTCTCCGGCGCGAACTTCGCGGCCGGAACGGCGGCGAGCGCCACGGACACCGTCGTCGTGAACGTCCCGGCGAGCTATGTGAATTATTCCGCGAAAGTCGGCGTCACCCCGACGGTAAGCGGCTCCGCGGTCGCCGACACCATGTACGTCCAGACCCAGAACACGGACAACTCCTTCAACGTGAGCATCTATCCCGTGTACAATAAGGCGGGCGGATGGAACATAAACGTGGAGATGGCCAACGCCTCGGACTATGCGATATCCGGGGGCACAGTTCTGCTTAAGTTCCCGGACGGGCACTCGCAGAGCATATCGTTTGCGGATGTCCCCGCGCACGGCAGCCAGACCGTGGTCTTCCAGGACGCGCCGATCAACATCAATAACCTTCAGGACTTTGTCTTCCACATCGCCCGCGCGGACGGCTACCAGCGCGATATAGACAGGCCCGTCTCGAGCCTGACCGCCACGCCGGCAAGCGGGATCGACATTACCAAACAGTTTGACGCGAACGACTGGGCCGGCGCGATGAAGGTCCGCCTGAGCGGAGAGAGCGTCAAAAACAAGGTCTGGCTGGGCGATGACGACCTATCCGTGGACCAGTACGTGAAGTATGACGCCGCGAACCTGTATATCGCCGAGATCGTCAAGGACGACGTGGCCTTCTTCGGGACAGGGGACTTCGGGGGGCTCTGGAACTACGACAGCATCCAGCTCTCCTTCGACGCCACCCGCGCGGCCGGCTTCGCCCCCGACAAGGACCACATCCGCCTGACCGGCGGCCTCACGGCCTCTCTGGCCGGCGGGCTGGCCAACGAAACGTTCCTGTACAACAACAAGACCGTCAGCGACATTAAGACCAACTTCTACAGGGACGAGAACGCCAAGACCACGGTCTACCTGTTAGCCATTCCGTGGGCGGCCATTCTTCCCGACGGGAAGCCCGTCGCCGACAAGACGGACCTCGGTTTCACAATGCTTATCAACGACAATGACAACAAGGGCGGCAGGGGCTGGATCTCGTACATGTACGGAATCGCGACCGGCAAGAACCCGGCGCAGTTCGGCGACCTGATCCTGACCGGCGACCCGGCGGTGGACGTGACCAAGACAGCCGTCGGCGTCACGGCCGCGAACACCAAGACCGTCTACGGGATCGACGAGGACTTCGATTACTCCGCCCTGACGGTCAAACTCAACTACAGCGACGGCAGCTACGACGTTCTCACGCCCGGCGAGTATACCCTCAACGGCTTCGTGAAGGGGCAGACAGGCCGGCAGACGCTGAGCGTGACCTGCGTGTCCGGCGGCGCGACGTTCACCGGCTCCCCGTTCACAATCACCGTGGCCGCAGGGGACGCCAAGACGGCGACTGCCCTGGCCGTCGTGTCGTACCCGTCCAAACTTGCGGGCTACGCCCCGTATGAGCCGCTGGATCCCACCGGCCTCGCGCTGAAGGTCGTTTACAGCGACGGCTCCTCCGAGAACGTAGTCTCCGGCTATACGGTCGATTTTGACTCCTCGACCGGCGGCGTCAAGCTCGTGACGATCTCGTACATGGGCCTGGACGCCACATTCAACGCCGTCGTGGACGGCTCGCTGGCCCCGTACGCGGACCCGGTCCGCATCTGGGTCGATAAGGCCGCCTCGACGCTTCTCTACCGCCTCGGCGAACCGCTCAACATCACCGTGAAAGCCGACTATGACGACGGGAACGGCGGCATAATCACCGGAACGCTGTCCGTCGGCAAGTACAGGGTCGACGGTTATGACGCGTATACGGGGGGCACACAGGATCTTACGATAACCTATATCAACCCGGTCGACCCGCAGGCGATCGTGGCCCCGGCCGAAGTCAGGGTGCTGGTCTCCGGCGCGGTGGGCATAGCTTATGTCTCCGGACCCTCCAAGACAAAGTACCACGTCGGCGAGACGCTGAACACGGCGGGGCTCGTCGTGAACCTGGAGTATGAAGTGACGTCCCTCAACAGGCCGATCACTGTCACGAGCGATATGTTAAGCGGCGATCTCGACTTCAGTACCGCAGGTACGAAGACGATCTACGTCGCTTACGACGGCTACGAGACCAGCTTCCAGGTCACGGTGAACGCGATGATCGGCCTCAAGGTCGTATCGCCGGCCAAGACGGCCTATTACGTGGGCGACACGCTCGACCAGACGGGTATGCAGGTGTACGAGGTCTACGGGGCAAATGACGAGGTCCGCGTAACCGGCGGCTACACCGTCACCCCGACCCTTTTGGATACCGCGGGCGCGAATGTGCCTGTCGTGGTGTCCTACAAGGGCTTCTCGGTCACGTTCAGCGTGTCGGTGGAGACCAGGCCGCAAATTACCCGCATCGAGATCACGACGCCTCCGACAAGGACGAACTACTATGTCGCCGAGAAGCTGAACACGGCGGGCATGGTCGTCAGCGCGATCTACGACAAGAACCCGATCGGCTCGTCCACCAACGTGGCGGTTCTGCCGGCGTCCGCTTACAGCGTGACCTACAGCTTTACGAACAACCCCATGCCTAACGAGATAACCACCGCGTTTTGGGCTATAGGCGAGTTTACCATTGAAGTGACGTACAAGGCCGACACCTCCATGACGGCCACCGGCGGTCCGTTCAATGTGGAGGCCGCGCCCGCATTGACCAACATTACGGTCACCCCGCCCACAAAGACCCGGTACTACGTCGGAGACCCGCTCGACACCGCCGGCATGGTTGTGACCGCGGTCTACGACAAGCCCCTGACCTACGGCGGGACCAACTACACGCAGCGGCTCAGCCTCAGCGAGGTCGACATCACCCCGCAGACGTTCACGGCCGCGGGCGACCCGGTGGAGGTCACTGTCACTTTGAACCGGCCGTCCGTGACGACTTACTCCGCGACCTTCAACGTGACCGTGCTCGATCGCGAAACGCTGTATGTGGACTTCGACTGGACGAAGAACGGCGTACAGGGCGCGGCAGACAACGGCAGCTTCCTTCCGGACACGAACGGGATACGGGCGTCGAGCTCCTATCCGTACAGCGGCAATACGCTGAGGCTCTGGACGGACACGATAACCAACCCCAACGACTCGAACGGCTACGGGCACGCCGTGACCTATGACGGCGTACCCGGATACGAGATCTTCAAGAACGCGAACAACCACAACTGGGTCATGTTCTCCTTCAACAGCGACATAAAGACCAGGAGCTGGTACAATCCGGACGGCATGTGGCTGACGTTCTCCGTAAAGTATTACGCCGTGACCAACACCGGCGGCGCGGCGGTGCAATACTACCCGGTCGGCAGCAACTGGAACTACGCCTACGATAATTGGAACACCCCGAATTACCGCCTGGATCTGAAGACCACCGGGGAATGGAAGACCCAGACGTTCACCGTCTGGCTGGTGCCGGGCAAGAGCGATTACAATTCGGACTTCATGTTCAGCTTCGGCGGGCCCGCCACGGTCGCGTTCAACTACCTGACCGTCAGCCCCGCCACGGACGAAGAGATCGCTGCTTCCCATGTCGTGACCGGCATCCAGATTCAGAAAAACGCCACCAAGACCCAGTACGCGGTCGGCGAGGCGTTTACCCCCGGCAGCACTGCCACCGGGATCGGCGACATGACGGTTTGGGCGCTTTACGCCGACGGGACCCACACGGTCCTTCTGAACAACATGTGGGGATGGCTGACCCAGTACACGGCTACCGGGTTCGATTCCTCCAAGGACGGCGTCTGCACCGTCACCGCGCATTTCTACGGTTTCTCGGACACGATCGAGATGACCATCGGAGCGGGAGCGCCACAGCCTGTCACCACCGTAATCGACAGGAGCAACTACCCGAACGCGGACGGCAGCAACTGGGGCCTCGGAGGATGGTCCGGCATTACCCAGCCCAAGAACTACCTGTCCAACTTTGTCGGCAACTGGTGGAACGACGGCTGGGGCTGGCTGTATGTCAAAGGTACGAACCAGTCGCTCGATTTCAACTTCTACGGCTACGAGGTCTGGTTCAACGTCGGCCGGTACGCAAACGGCGGGGCGGGCGATGTCTACCTGGACGGCTTGAAGGTGGGCTCCTATGACACCCAAAACGCAACTCAGGATATCGTGGAAGCCTTCCGGATCGGAAATCTGACCGACGGCCCGCACAAGCTGACGATCACCGTCACCCGCAACGCGGAGGACACGAAGATCGAAGGCTTCGGCTTCAAAACCATGCAGAAGGCCGTCATCCCGACGGGCGTCTCGGTAGCGAAGGCGCCGCAGAAGACCTACCTGATCAACGAAATGCCGGACGACGTCCTGACGCCGGGATACGTCAACCTTAACGGCCTCGCGCTTTCCGTGAACTACAGCGACGGGTCGTTCAACCAGGTCACCTACGACGGGAGCAACGTCTCCGTAAGCGGCGTCCAAAACCTGGGAGGCGGAAGTTTCCGCGTGACAGTCGCTTACGGGAGTCTTACGGCGACATACGACGCGGCCGTCACGGACAGGCTTAACGCGCAGACCTATCCGACGCTCAAGAACGGCGGATGGAGCGGCGGCATTCAGAACGGCCCGTATTTCACGAACATCGTCGGCGGCTGGTGGAACGACAGCTGGGGCTGGAACTACACCAACGCCGGAGGCGGCGGGCAGAGCTTCGATTTCAATTTCATCGGAACGGAAGCCTGGGTAAACGCTTCTCTGCTCGGGAACGGGGCGACCGCCTCCATATATGTGGACGGCGTCAAAGCGAAGGATGTAAGCACGGTCGGCGACAACTGGAACGGCGTGGAAATCTACCGCGCCGCCGGCCTCGCCTACGGCCCGCACGTCCTGTCCGTCAGGATCGACAATGGGCAGCCGGATAAGACCCTGCGCCTGACCGAGTTCGGGGTGGTCAAGTACACGCCGATCGCCCCGCCGAAGCCGGACTATGTGAAGCTGAAAGTCTGGTACGACGGGAACGGCGAGCACGACGAGGGCCTGCATTTCTCCGGATACCCCGCTTCGTTCCAGTCTTCGCTTCTTTCGACGAAGGACGGGTATACGGGCGTCCTGATCGGCGGCGACAGCCAGTGGCTGGTGTCCGACCCGAGCCTCTATTCGGACGACGTCATCAAGAACGCCACGATAACCTTGGAGTTCTATGACAGCGGGATACTTTCCACGGACACCGACACATACATCAGGTGCTCCGTGCCCGGAAACGTGCTCTACGGCGATTCGTTCGGCAAGATTTCCGACATAGGCCCCGGCCCCAGGACCGTCGTTTACGTGCACGATATTTTGCTTAACAAGAACGTGTACGACTGGAACGGCACCCACACCGGAAAGGACTTCCAGTTCTACACCAGGGGCAGGACGATCCTTCTTAAGAGCATCACCATCGAGTGGGGCACCCCGCCCGTCGCCGCCGTCGACAAGACTGCGCTCGACGCGCTGATAGCCGACACCGAGGCGTCGCTCGCGAACGGCAGCTACGACGGCTACACGGCCGCCAGCGTGGCCTCCGCGCAGTCCGCTTTGGACGCCGCGAAGGCGGTCAGCGACGATTCCGGCGCCACCCAAAACGACGTGGACAACGCCCGCGCCGATTTGGCCGCGGCCGTGGGGGCTTTAGCGCCCGCGACGCTCGCCTGCGGCGTTCAGGCGATGCTTCTGGACATAGGCGTATCCCAGATGATTCCGTACACCTGGGACGGCTACGGAGCGCTTGAGTTCGTCAGCTCCGACCCGGCGGTCTGCGACGTTGCCCCCGACGGGACTCTGTCCCCGATGGCGGCGGGTACGGCCGTTATCACGATCAGCGCCCCGAACGGGAGTTCCGCGACGGTCAACGTCACCGTGAAGGCCGACAAGACAGCGCTCGACGCGCTGATAGCGGAGGCCGAAGCCGGATTGGCGGGCAACGCGTACGCGAATTCCACGGCCGACAGCGTGGCGGCTCTCCGGGCAGCTTTGCTCGCGGCCCAGCAGGTCAGCGCGGACGACTACGCCACGCAGGCAGCCGTCGACGCGGCCCGCGCGGCTCTGGCGGACGCGCTGGCAACCGTGAAAACCTCACCGGCGAAGCTGGACTGCGCCGTGAAGTCGATGGCCGCCAAGATCGCCAAGCCGCTGCAGATCCCATATGTTTGGAACGGCAGCGGAGCGCTCCAGTTCACGTCGTCCAACACGGCCGTCTGCGGCGTGTCCCAGAGCGGGGTTCTGTCTCCGCTGAAAGCCGGCACCGCGGTTATCACGATAACCACGCCGGACAATACGAAGTACGTTTTCGCCGTAACCGTAACCGCTTAACCGGTTACCGGTAAAGCGTCAACAGCGTGTAATGATTAAGTCGTTTCGATTTGAAATGAGCTGAAAACGAGCGCGAAACGACCAATGTTCTATTGCGCGAAGTTTGAAGCTCAATTTCAAACGAAACGACAATAGCGGCAAAACGCGGCGGCGGGGCTGTATGGCCCCGCCGCCGCGCTGTATCTGAAACTGTTCCGTATTCTTTCACAGGTCAGTCTAAATTACGGAGAAATGCACAAACCGCATGTAGGGCAGGGGCTCTGCTCCTGCCGCTTTTGATCTGTTTCTGGTTTCCGGCGGGAGCAGAGCCCCCGCACTACAATTATTCACCGCCGTAATAGGCAATTCACGGAATTTAGACTGACCTGTATTCTTTCATCTTCGATGTTGCCCAAAAAGAAATAATGCACTATACTTTACAGCAGAGAGTACCCTCGGAAACCAATTCATATAGGAGTGCGAAAACATTAGCCTCCTCTGTCGCCGATTCGCCGCAGAAGCGTTCGTTGAATCGGCTCGCCGTCGGCAAATGTTTTCCGCATCCGGTTTAACCGGGGGAACTCAGCAGAGAGTACCCTCGGAAACCATTTATTGCCATCCGCGTAGGGGCGCGCATTGCGCGTCCGCGGTGTGCGTCCGCATTGCGCGTCCGCGGGCGGCCAATGGCCGCCCCTACATGGGGATATGTTAAATTTGGTTTTACATTTATAATCCTGTATTCATGCGGGTTTGGAGTTTCCGAAGCTACTCAGCAGATTTTAAGGGGGTAAACATGAACTTACGGGTTTATGACACGCCGGAGGAAGCCTCGTTTGAGACAGCCGCCGCAGTGGCGGGGGCGATACGGGAAAATCCGGGCAGGCTTTTCTGTTTCGCCGCCGGCGACACGCCGCTGGCCATGCTGCGCGGGCTGACCGCTCTGCAAGCCGGGGGAAAGGTGAATCTGAACCTGGCATACTACGCAGGGCTGGACGAATGTGTCGGTTTGGGGTACGGCGACAAGGGCTCGTGCGCCCAGGTCATGCGGGATACGTTTTACGGCCCCGCCGGTATAGCGCCGGAGAGGGTCCATATATTCGACGGTTTGAACCCGAGCCCGGAGGCCGAATGCCGCGCGATGGAAAAGTGGATCGCGGATCGGGACGGGATATTTTTGACAGTGCTGGGCGTCGGCATGAACGGGCACATTGGCTTCAACGAACCCAACTTTCCCCAAACCCGGGGCTGCGTTGTGGTTCCCCTGGACGCCACGACGCAAACGGTCTCGCAGAAATACTTCGACCGCCCGCGGACGCTTGAACAGGGCGTGACGATCGGCCTGCCGACGCTGGCGGCGGCGGAACACGTATATGTCATGGCTTTTGGCGCGAAAAAAGCGGAGATCATTCAAAAAGCCTTTTTCCGCGGGGCGGCTCCGAAGGTGCCGGCTTCGCAGCTGGCCGGGCATCCGGGTCTGACTTTGGTTCTGGATAAAGAGGCCGCGGGAAGATAAGAGGGAGGGGAAATATATGTTCTTGGGGATCGGCGACGCGCGCCTCGCGGAGCGCGGCGGGGAAAACACGGCCAGAGAGATCGCTCAGCAGCCGCGGACGCTCGGAATGGTGTACGAATATATGAAAGAGCGCGAGGACGAGATATCCGCCTTCATGTCCGGGCTGGGAGACGGTTGCAAGGTCATACTGACCGGCGCGGGCAGCTCGGAGTTTGCCGGCGAGGCGGTCCGTTTCGCCGTAAGGGGCTATTACCCGCGCGCCGAAACCGTCAGCACGACGGACATAGTGACCTCGCCGTCGGCGTATCTCGGCGGCGGCGAAAAAACGCTGATGGTGTCCTTCGCGCGCTCGGGCGACAGCCCGGAGTCTGCCGCCTGCGTGGACCTGGCCGACAGGTTTTGCGAAAACGTCTCCCATCTGATCATAACATGCAACGCGAACGGCCGGCTCTACACCCGTTTCAACGGGTCGAAAAACGCGCTGGCGCTTTTAATGCCCGAGGAGACGAACGACAGGGGCTTCGCCATGACGAGCAGCGTCACGGCGATGATAACCGCCGCCTACATGGCTCTCGGAAAGCAAAAGTATAAAGCGCATAAACAGGATATCGACGCCGTTCGCGCGGCTATGGCGTCGTTTCTGGCGGACAGCCCCCCGTTCATGCACGAGTTGGCCCGGTCGGGCCCGGAACGCATCGCCTTTCTGGGTTCCAACAGCCTCCGCGCGACCGCGAGGGAGTCCGCCCTGAAGGTCATGGAGCTGACAAACGGTCAGACGGCCACTCTGTACGACTCGCCGATGGCTTTCCGCCACGGCCCCAAGACTTTTCTGAACAGGCCCGGGACAAGGTCGGCCGCCGTGCTTTTGTTCACCAACGACGCGCGCGCCTGCCTGTACGATACGGACATGCTCAAAGAATTGCGCGCCGAGGGACGGGAGAACATCATCGCCGTGTCGAACAGGCCGGACGGCCTTCTGACGGAGCACTCCTCGGAACACCTTCCGATGGGGACCGAAACGCCGCTTTCGAACGACATATACCTCTCTTTGCTGTATCTGGCGTTCACGCAGTCGCTGGCGTTTCTGATCTCCCATTATCAGGGTTTTAACACGGATTCGCCGGTGGCCGGCGGCTCACTCAGCCGGGTGGTCTCCGGGGTCACCATACATCCGTATCTGTAAAGGACTGGAGGCCGGCGTTTTGGAAAGGGAATTTGACGTAATCACGGCTTTGGACGTTTGCGTGGACTTTCTGGTCGACTGCGGGGATACGGAGCCGGAATTCGGCCAGAAAGAGAAAACCGTCGGCGGGTACTCCCTCGAGATGGGCGGCTCCGCCTGCATATTCGCGTGCCAGTGCGCGAGGCTGGGGCTCAGGACCGCCGGCGCCGGCGCGGCTGGGGACGACGCGATGGCGGGGATCGTGCTGGAGAGCCTCGTCGGCTCCGGCGTGGACATCTCGCGCATCAGGACCCTCCGCGCGGAAAAAACCGGCCTGAGCCTCGCTCTGACCAAGCGCGGCGGAGACCGGTCGATTTTGACATACATGGGGACCATAGACGCCGCGGAGGGCAAGCAGCTGGAGGAACTGCTTCCGCGAACGAGGCATCTGCACATATGCAGCTATTACCTGATGAAAAGCCTTCAGCCTGCGTATCCGGACATACTCGGGCGGGCGAAGCGCCTCGGCGTGACCGTAAGCCTGGACACTAACTGGGACCCCGAGGAGAAGTGGGACGGCGGGGTCAAGGATATCCTGCCGTATGTGGACGTTTTTCTGCCGAACGAAAGCGAGATCGCGCATATCACCGGCGAGGACCGCCCCGAAAACGCCGCGAGGCGTGCCGCGGAGCTCGTCCCGGTCGTGGCGGTCAAGCGCGGCGAGAAAGGCGCCTGCGCCTATTGCGGCGGGAAGAGATACGAGAGCGGGGCATTAAGCGTAACCGTGGCCGACACCGTCGGTGCGGGCGACAGTTTCGACGGCGGGTTTGTTTACGGCTTTCTGTCCGGGATGCCCGTGGAAAAGTGCCTGCGGGCCGGCACGGTCTGCGGGAGCCTGAGCGCGCGCAAGCCCGGCGGCCGCGCGGGCCAGGCGGATTTGAGAGAGGTGATGGGGTATGTTGGGCAAGGGTAATAGGTTCGAGCATATAAATGAATAACCGGGATACGATCCTCCAAATCCTCGCCGGGGCGCTGCTCTTCGCCGCGGCCCTGTTCTCCGGGGGAACCGGCCGGCTCTTGCTTTTTCTGGCCGCCTACGCGGTCCTCGGCTGGAAGGTCTATTATCACGCGTTCAGGGGCCTGCTGAAAGGGCGGTTCCTGAACGAGAGCTTCCTGATGTGCGCCGCGACGGTGGGGGCTCTGTCCCTCGGAGAGTATCCGGAGGCCGTCGCCGTCATGCTGTTCTACCTGGTCGGCGATTTCTTTGAGGATCTGGCGGTTCATAGGTCCAAAAAATCCATCGCCGGGCTGATGGATATCCGTCCGGACTACGCGAACGTCGCGACAAACGGCGGCATCTCCCGCGTAAACCCCGAGAGCGTGAAAATCGGCGACGTGATCGTCGTGAAGCCCGGCGAAAAGATCCCGCTGGACGGGATAGTGAGAAGCGGCGAGTCGGCGCTGGACACGCGGGCGCTGACGGGCGAATCCGCGCCGCGGGGCGTCGGGCCGTCCGACGCGGCGCTTTCGGGCTGCGTCAATTTAAGCGGCGTCCTCCGGGTCGAGGTCACGAAGACCTTCGGAGAATCGACGGCCTCCAGGATCATAGCCTTGGTGGAGAGCGCCGGAAGCCGGAAAGCGCCGACGGAGAACTTCATCACGGTCTTCGCCCGGTATTACACGCCCGCCGTCGTCGGCCTGGCCGCGCTTCTGGCCGTCCTGCCGCCCGTGCTTTTTGGGGAGGAATGGGCCGGCTGGATACACAGGGCGCTGGTGTTCCTGATGGTCTCCTGCCCCTGCGCGCTGGTCATATCCGTCCCGCTCGCCTTTTTCGGCGGGATCGGCCGCGCGTCGCGAAACGGCATCCTGATAAAGGGCGGCAACTACCTGGAAGCCCTGAACCACCTGGACATAGTCGTGTTCGACAAGACCGGGACGCTCACAGAGGGGGTCTTCGAGGTCGCCGGCCTGTACCCGGCGGCGGGGTTTACGGAAGAAAACCTGCTCGAAACCGCGGCGCTGGCCGAGGCGTTCTCCGACCACCCGATCGCCCAGTCGATACGCCGCGCCTACGGCAAAGGCGTCGGTTCAGGCGGCGTTTCGGATTTTCGGGAGACGGCGGGACAGGGGGTTCGCGCGGCGGCGGGCGGCAGGCGCGTTCTGGCCGGAAGCGCCGCCATGATGAAAGCCGAAAACGTGCCGTTTACGGAAAACGGCCTGCCAGGGACAAAGGTGTACATAGCCGAAAACCGCCGTTTCGCCGGCAGCATAATAATCTCCGACCAAATAAAGCCGGACAGCCGCGCCGCCGTAGCCGGGCTGAGGGAGGCGGGCGTCCGGCTTATGGTCATGCTCTCGGGCGACGAGGAGGAGGCGGCGCGGGCGGTCGCGGACGAACTGGCGCTCGACGCCGTCTTCGCGCGGCTGCTGCCCCACGAAAAGGTCGAGAAGATCGAACTGCTCGAGCGGTCCGGGAAGCCCGGCGGCAAGCTGGCTTTTGTCGGCGACGGCATCAACGACGCGCCCGTGCTGGCCAGGGCCGACGTCGGCGTGGCGATGGGCGGCTTCGGTTCGGACGCCGCCATCGAGGCGGCGGACGTGGTCCTGATGACGGACGAACCGTCCAAGCTGGCCGAGGCGGTCAAAATCGCCAAAGCGACCAGGCGCGTCGCGCTTCAGAACATCGTGTTCGCTTTGGGCGTCAAGGGCGTTTTCCTCGTCCTCGGCGCGCTGGGCATGGCCGGCATGTGGGAGGCCGTGTTCGCCGACACTGGGGTCGCCGTCCTGGCGATCCTCAATTCGATGAGGATAATAATAAAACGGTGACCGGTGGTGAAATCTGTTTTTACCTATACATCGACATATCCACGGCGATCCCGCGGCTTTTTAGGTATTCCTTGACCTGCCGGACGGTCAGCTCGTTGAAGTGGAACAGCGAGGCCACGAGGGCGTTTTGCGCGCCGCCGGCCGTGAGGGCCTCGTATATGTGCTCCAGGGTTCCCGCCCCCCCGGACGCGGTGACCGGGATCTTCACCGCGTCGGCGACGGCGCGCGTCATTTCTATGTCGTATCCGGCCTTGGTCCCGTCCGCGTCGAAACTGGTCAGCAATATCTCCCCTGCGCCGAGCCTTTCGCATTCCGCGGCCCATTCGGCCGCGTCCGCGTCGGTCGCCGTGCCGCCCCCGTTTACGCAGACGAGGAATTTCCCGTTTTCGCCGCGCATTCCGTCGATCGCCGCGACAACGCGTTCGCTTCCGAATTCCCCGGCCAGCTCCGCGATCAGCGCCGGCCGCCTGACGGCCGCCGTGTTGACCGCGACTTTGGACGCGCCCGCCCCGAGAACGGCCTTCGCGTCCTCCGCGGAGCGGATCCCTCCGCCCACAGCCAGCGGGACGGTGACTTTCGCGGCCGTCCGCCTGAGGACGTCCAGCAGAGTCCCCCTGTTTTCGACCGTAGCCGCGATGTCCAGAAACACGAGCTCGTCGGCCCCGGACGCGCAGTAATACCCGGCGGCCTCGGCGGGGTCGCGCGCGTCCTTAAGGTCGGTGAATTTAACGCCTTTGACGACCCTGCCGTCCTTTATGTCCAGACAGGGGATAATCTTCGAATATTTCATGTACGGCCTCCTCCATATTTATTGTAAGTTCCCTCGGAAACTCAGAAGCCAAATAACCCGCGGATTTGAAAAGCAGGTCACAGTAAACGTTCCTCCAAGAATCCAAGCATAAAAAACTACAATT
>WQUN01000040.1 GCA_009782085.1 Bacillota bacterium | reverse complement strand
TGGCTATACTTTAAGTCTTCGCAAACTCATTGTATAACTTCTTGGGTGCGCTGATTGTTTCAACTTATTTACATTGGAGAACTTTTAACTCACGAGATATAGTATAATAGTATAATATATTCTATAGTCAGTACGGCTATCGTTTTTCTGTCAACTACGCTTGCTACATATATTGTGTGGATTATATTAGGAGATTCAACAAAAGATGCTACTAGAGAAGAAACATATACATACTATTTTATTTGTTTTTTAATGTATACTATTGCCTTGATTATTTCAAAACTTGGAGGAAAACTAACGGTGTTCATAAGAATTCAAAGAGGTAATTTTGTTACAAGGAGGTACAAATATTACGTATTGTTTGGTTCGCTTATTATTTTTGAAGCAATATATGTTATGTTCTTTTTGCTGCCCACTATTCGTGATCCCAAAATGAGTATCCTGATTGTTACCATGATTTGTTCAGCTTTTCTGGTTTTTCTTTTCATTGCTGTATATGTTTTCTTCAAAGGAATCAAGGAATCCATACAAAATGCCCACAAGCTGGAGTTACTGGAGGTTCTGCAAGATTATACGTCAAATCTGGAAAAAATGTACGATGAAATGCGGAAATTCAGGCATGATTACATAAATATCATCGCTGCGCAGTAAGGGTATATTAAAGAAAACGATTTGCAAGGTCTTGAAACTTATTTTACTGAAAATATAGTACCTATTGGTGAGAGAATGAAACACACAAACAGCACTATAGATAAACTTCAAAATATTCACGTCCCCGCTTTAAAGGGCTTGATGGCATTAAAACTTATGCAGGCGCAGGAGCAAGATGTGTCCATGTACATATAGAAATAGCGCAAATTATCGATTCGATCGATTTTGATATTGTTTCATTCACAAGAGTTATCGGAATTTTATTGGATAATGCAATTGAAGCCTGTCGGCAGGAAGAGAATCCTTATATAAAGTTTGCAATTGCATTGGACAATCAGAATACGATAATTTGGATCATTAATCCAATACATTCAAATATTCCGCCCATATCGGAAATATTCAAGGAAAACTATACTACAAAGGGAGCAAACCGAGGTTTAGGACTGTTTAACGCGCGCCAAATAATCAATCGAAGCAAGAATGCAGCATTATCTACTCTTATCGAAAACGGTGAGTTTATACAACAGGTTATCCTTTCAAATGTAAATAAAGAGGTGAGTTAATATGTTAAGTGTGTTTATCTGTGAAGACAATGAGAAACACCGCTATGAAATACACAAATGTGTTGTGGATTGCATAATGATCTATGATTTAGATATTAAGGTCGCTTTATCAACAGGTGATCCTGAGGCAATTATAGCAGCAGTTAGTAAAAAATCACTTGCTGGTCTGTATTTTTTAGATGTCAATTTGAATCACGAAATAGATGGTATTGCTCTGGCTAAAATCATAAGAAAATATGACCCTAGAGGATTTATCGTGTTTATTACAACCCATGATGAAGCCCTGCCTGTGACATTTAAGTATATGTTGGAAAAAATATCATATATCCATTATCTATTTCGATCCAATCTCCTCTATCTGCGCCACCGGGGCCTTGGTCACGACCGTGTTCACCGGCACGGGGGCCTGCTTGTACCCGTTTATCCTGGTTATGCGGTAAGTGACGTCCTTCTGCCCGTCCGCGCCCTGCTGGATTATTTTTTTGTAGGTGGCCGGCTCGTCGGGGTTTATCTGCTCGCGGACCGGCATCGGGTCGACCTCGGTCATCGTGACCTCCTCCACGGTCTGCACGGACACGACTGGGCTCGGCGTCGTAATATTGAGCTGCTGGCCGATTTTCAGCTTGGTGTCCACGGTGATCCCAGGGTTGGCGTGCAGCAGATCGTCTACCGTCATGCCGTATTTCTTCGCGACCTTTTCAAGGCTGTCTCCCTCGACCAAGGTATAGATATCCTGCTTGCTGGAGGTGGACGTCAGGATCGCGAAAACGTCGTCCGCGCTCTGTATCCGGTCTTTTCCGACGTATTCGGGTTCGACCCGCACGTCTTCGACAAAGCCCTCGGAGATTATGTTGAGCCCCGCCTGGCGGTATTGGGCCTTGACCTTGTCCAGGGCCGCGTCCGCCGTCTTCTCGTCCTTCAAAACGCCCTTCATCTCGCCGTTCACGTAGATCGCGGAGGCCAGGACGTCGTAGGTGAGGCGGCTCTCCACCTCCGCGACAATCTTGTCGAAGCCCAGCGCGCCGTTTTTGGAGACGTGGACGGGTTCCGCGCCGACGGTCTCGTTGATACGCACGTCCGCGCCGTTCTCCTCTTTAAGGCGGGCCGTCGCCGCGGTCAGGACGCTGTCGGCGCCGACGGTCTTGGACATCATCACCTTGCCGACGGACTCGTCGTTCACGAAGATCTCGTAGGCGTTCTTCTTGGTAAAGCCCCAGACTATCACAAAAATGAACACGCAGAAAGCCAGCGCCGCGATCCCCCAGAAAAGGGCGTTCTGGTTGATTTTGCGGGGCGCTTTCGTGGTGATGTTTATGGCCTCGCGCCTCTTGCGGTTCATGCGGAGCTTCTTCCTGGACACGCCGCGCCCGGCCGCGGAGGCGGAGTATGTATCCCTGGCGGCCGTCGGGCGGACTTTCCGCGGCACCATGGGGAAATCGTCCGGTATCGGCTGCTGCACGTCCCTTTTTTCGGGATTCGCGTAACGCGCGCCGCCCCTTGACCCTCGGCCGCCGGACTGCTCCGGCGCGCGCCCTGACCCGGCCGGCCGGCCGTCGTACCGTTTGCCGGCGCGCGCGTCGGAATCCCTGCCGCCGGCCTCGCGCGAGTTGGACGGAGGCCTGTATACAGGCTTTGGCAGCGGTTTCAGTTTTATTTCCTTATCCCTGTCCACGCGGCGCGCCTCCCTGTCCTCCAGTATTGTCGTTTCGTTTGAAATTGAGCTTCAAACTTCGCGCGATAGAACAACAGTCGTTTCGCGCTCGTTTTCAGCTCATTTCGAATCGAAACGACTATATATCGTCCCAAAAATTACCGCTCATGGTCATTCTGAGGCGAAGCCGAAGAATCTTAAGATCCTTCGCTTCGCTCAGGATGACATACAGCCCAACTTTTTTGGTGTTAGTCGGAAATAAGGTTGATAATACTAAATGTATAAGAAGCATAGCTTTTTATATTGAATAACGTGCCGCAAATGTAGGGCGGGGGCTTGCCCCCGCCGCGCCATACGGGAGCTTCCGGCGGGGGCAAGCCCCCGCCCTACTGTATGTTTTGACTGTTTGGCAATTCAACCATATTTCCGACTATACCGGATGCAGAAAACATTTGCCGACGACGTGGACAGAGGAGGCTAATGTTTTCGCACTCCGGTATAACACCACTTTTTTTGATATGCTGTACTATACCGGATGCAGAAAACATTAGCCGACGATGTGGACAGAGGAGGCTAATGTTTTCGCACTCCGGTATAATGCGGAACGGTCAAGACCGTTCCCTACAAATATGCGGAACGGTCAAGACCGTTCCCTACAAATTATAACTGTTCAATATAGGGCAACCTATATAAACTGTCATCCTGAGCGAAGCGAAGGATCATTCAAAACATAGGATTCTTCTCTGCGCTCCAGAATGACAAAAAAGGGGTTCCGGGGGTTAGGAACTGTCCAGAAATAACATGCACATTTTTTTGAAACGACGAACGCTTCTACGGCGTTTCAAAAAAATATTATCAGTTTATTTCTGGACAGTTCCTTACCGGGGATTGCCTCCGTTTTTCCGCCATCTGTCGTACTCCGCAAACGCGTCGTACATGACCCGCTTGGCGTCCGCCCGCACGCCTATCGCGGCGCCGTCCCCGTAGTCCGAGACGATGAATCCGCCCCCCGGCGTTCCCCAGCAGTCCACCAGCAGCTTCGCCTCCCGCCTTATTTCCTCGTCCGATTTGAACGGCAGCGTATGCTGGATGTCGCAGGTTGAGACGAGGCACACCTTCCCGGCGAATTCGCGCCCGAACTCCTCTATGCCTAACACGCGCGGCTGCTGCAGTTCCAGGACCTTCACGCCGGCGTCCAGAAGCGACGGAACCAGTTCCGTCACCTTCCCGCAGGAGTGGAGCCACACGTCCCAGCCAGCCGCCTCGCACTCGCCGAAGATGACGCGGTAGCGGGGCCCGAAAAATTCGTCGAACAGCTCTTTGCCGATGATGGACGCCTGCTCCGTGCCCCAGTCGTCTGTGAAGGAGATGCCGTCGATCTCCGTCGGGAAGCGCTTTTTTATATTCCGGATGATCCTCACGTCGAAATCCACGACGCGGTCGGCCAAGGCGGCGGCCTTTTCCGGTTCCAGGTACAGGTCGGTCAGAAAGTTCTCGAAGCCGCGGAGGCTGTGCAGCCGTTCGAACAGCACCATGAAGATGCCGGTCAACACGTACTTGTCCCCCGGAACTTGCGCGGCCCTCTCCTCCATGCCCGCGTAAAAGGCGGGGTCGTCGGGATCGGGGAATTTATAGCCCGCCAGGCTCTCCCAATCCTCCAGCGGGTTGCCCGTGACCCTCCCCATGTTTTGGACCTCGCTCCGGCCCCACTTGCAGCCCCACTCGTCGTAAGTCTCGCGCACGGCGTGGTCGCCGGTACCGGTCTGGTTCCAGCCGAGCCAGGCGACGTCGCTGACGCCGAAGGCGTTGAACTGCATCGGAAGCCTGTCCGGGACGGTGAAATTGATCGCGCGCCTGACGCGCTCTTTGGATGTCATGATATTGCCATCTCCTTCAGCTCTTTCGCAGCCTTCACGGTCGCTTCGGTTATTCTCGCCCCGCCGATCAGCCGGGCCAGCTCCATGACGGAGCGCTCCGCGTCCAGTTCGCTCACCGAGGTCGTCGTCCGCGCGCCGTCGGATTTCTTCTCTATCAAAAAGTGCGCGTCGGCCATAGCCGCGATCTGCGGCAGGTGCGTTATGCAGATTATCTGGTGCTTCCCGGCCAGGAAGCGCAGTTTCTCGGCGACTTTCTGGGCCGTCCGGCCGCTGACGCCGGCGTCTATCTCGTCGAACACGAACGCCTCCGTCAGGTCCACGTCCGCCAGCGCGGTCTTTATCGCCAGCATGACCCGCGAGACTTCCCCGCCGGAGGCTATCTTCGACAGGGGCTTCGGTTCCTCCCCCTGGTTCGGGGAGATCAGGAACTCTGCCGTATCGAAGCCGTTCGGCGAAAACGCTTTTTTTTTGTCCATCTTTATCTCGAAGCGGGCGTTTTTCATGCCCAGTTCCCTCAGGACCGCCTCGACTTTCGTCCGCAGGCCGTCCGCGGCGGCTTTTCGCTCGTCGGAAAGCTCCGACGAGAGCTTTATCAGCGCGACGGCGCGTTTTTTCCTCTCCGGGCCGAGCCGGCCGAGCCTCTCCGCCGCGCTTACAATCGCCTCCGACTCCCGCTCGAGTTTATCCAGCCGCTTCAGGGCGCTTTCGGCGTCCCCGCCGTATTTCCGCCTGACCCGGGCGATCAGGTCGAGCCTCGCCTCTATCCTGTCAAGCGCCGCGGGGTCTTCCTCCAGGCCGCCGGCGTATCTCTCGATCTCCCCGGTTATCTCCGAAAGCCGCCCGGCCAGCTCGAGAAACTGCCCCGCCAGCTCCTCCTGGGACCCGTCGAGGCCGGCGACGCCCTTCCAAACGGACGCCGCCCTCGAAACGCGGCTTTCGGCCGAATCCTCCCCGTCGCCGCCCCCGCGCAGGAGCGCGAGCGCCTCCACGGCGTCCGCGTAAATCCTGCCGGAATGGCGGAGAGCGTCGCGCCTCCTTATCAGCGCCTCCTCCTCTTTGGGCATAAGCCTTACGCTTTTAAGCTCCTCTATCTGAAAATTCAGGTTTTCTAGCTTCGCGTCCCCGTCGGCCGCCACCGCAGTAAGCGTCTTGATCTCCTTCATGACCCCGTGGAACCGCGCGTACGCCTCCTCCAGGTCATTTTTAACGCCGGCGGCCCCGTCGGCGCGGAACATGTCCAGGATATCCAGATGCCGGCCGGAGTCGAACAAAGACATGTTCTCATGCTGGCCGTGGATGTCGATCAGCGAACCGGCCGCCGCCCGGAGCATCCCCGTCGCCGCGGGCTTTCCGTTGATACGGCAGAAGGACTTGCCCTGTGAATTCAGCGTCCGCGAGAGCAGGACGCTCCCGTCCTCGTCGGGCCCGACGCCAGCCAGGCGCAGCGCCTCGGCGTTTTTCCCTTCTCTTACACGAAAAAGCGCGTCCACGGAGGCGACCTGCTCGCCGGCGCGCAGGAAATCCTTCCCGGCGCGGCCTCCCAGCGCGAATTTAAGCGCGTCGATTATGATGGACTTCCCCGCGCCGGTCTCGCCGGAGAGGATGTTCAGACCCTCGCGGAAGCGGAGTTCGGCCTCGCCGATCAGCACGACGTTTTGCACGCGCAGGTTTTCCAGCATACAGGCCTCCGCTGTTTATAGGTAGACGGTATTTTACGCAACGTTTGTCAGTTTTCCGGCAAAACCGCGTTTAGCTTTTTCACCAAAACCGTCGCGGCCTCCTCGCTTCTGGTCATGCAGAAGATGACGTCGTCCCCGGCGATGGAACCCATGATCTCGGGATAGCCCATCTTGTCCAGCGACGCGGCGACGCCCATCGCGAGGCCCGACAGGGTCTTGATCACGACGAAATTGTCCGCGTAATCCAGGCTGACCGCGCCGTTCCGGAAAACGGATATGAGCTTGTCGGTGACGTGGCCCGCGTCCGGGGCGGTGGGCGAATACTTCTGCCGCCCTTCGCCGGCGGGTATCTTCATCAGCCTCAGGTTCCTGATGTCCCTGGAGACAGTGGCCTGCGTCACGTCGAAACCCGCTCCGCGGAGCCGCTCCGCCAGTTCCTCCTGGGTCTCTATGTCGTAGTTTTCCACGAGCTCGATTATCTTCGAATGCCGCTTGACTTTCACGGGAACACCTCCGCCTACAGGTCCCTGCCCATTTTCCGCCGCAGTATCTCGTAAAAGTTCTGGCCCGTCGTCCGCATGATCGTCGCGTGCTCTTTCGCGCGCGCGATGCTTATGAATCCGTCCCGCGTGACGACGGTCCTGTCCTCCCCGTCCACGATCACGCCGGCCTCTCTGGCGGACGCGTCGGCCCCGCCCTTAAGCCGTATCCCGACCACGTCGTCGCCGGAGATGACCCAGGGCCTCTGCGTCAGGGAGTGCGGGCAGATGCCGGTGATGCAGATCATCTCGCTGTCCGGCTTCAAAATCGGGCCGCCGGCGGAGAGGTTGTACGCCGTGGAGCCGGTCGGCGTGGAGACGATCAGCCCGTCGCCCCGGAAAGTGTCCATATAGTCGCCGTTTATGTATATCTCCACGGAAATCATCCTGCCCGCGCCGCCCCTGTACACAAAGACGTCGTTCAGGACGGGGAACTTTCCGTCCAGGGCCAGCATCATGCGCTTTTCGAGCCTGTACCGGCCGCTCATCGCCCGCGCCACGGCGTTCTCGCCGTCGTCTTTGTCCGCGTCGGTCAGGTATCCCAGCCCGCCCAGGTTGATCCCGAGGATCGGAACGTCATATTTGGCGGCCTCCCTGGCCGCGCGCAAAATGGTGCCGTCCCCGCCCAGAACTACCGCCATGTGGCATGAGCCGTAAAACTCCCCCGCGTTTCCGTCAAAGGGGACCGGCTCGCCGCCGCGTTCCTTTATCCAGCCCAACACCTTTTCCGTATATGAAAAATCGGCGTCCTTCTCCGTGTTTGTGACAACCCCGATCCTTTGCAAAGAGAAAACCCCCGTCGCCATATGGTCGTTTCGTTTGAAATTGAGCTTCAATCTTCGCGCGAAACGCCCCTCTTACATTGTTGATCGTCTCGCGCTCGTTTTCAGCTCATTTCAAATCGTAACGACTTATACGATCCTATTTTAGCACAGGGGTTTTCGGAAAACAATATCGGCGGCTAAATATACATGTCAGTCTAAATTCCGTGAATTTGCCTATTACAGCGGTAAATAATTGTAGGGCGGGGGCTCTGCTCCCGCCGTAAACCACATATATAGTTGAGTATCGGCAGAAACAGATCAAAAGCGGCAGGAGCAGAGCCCCTGCCCTACATGTGATTTGTGCATTTCTCCATAAATCAGACTGACCTGCTAAATATACCACGACAACGCATGAATATACAAATATGCAATGAACGACCGTCGCTCGTAGGGGCGAACTGCGTTCGCCCGAAAACATGCAAAATTCACAAGATTCGTATTGACCGGCGTCGCCGGCAAAAGTTTCAGCATCCGATATAGGCCGGCAAATGTTTCAGCATCCGATATAGGCCCTCAGCAGATTCAGGACCTCCTCGAAATTCAGCGGCTTCCCGATATGGCTGTCCATGCCGGCTTCCAGGCTTTTTTCCACGTCCTCCTTAAAGACGTTCGCCGTCATAGCGACTATCGGTATCTTTTTGGCGTTCGGGGCGTCGAGCGCCCTGATTCGGCGCGTCGCCTCGTAGCCGTCCATTTCCGGCATCTGCACGTCCATGAAAATCACGTCGTATTTCCCGGGCGTCTCTGCGAAAAGCCTCACGGCCTCCGCGCCGTTTTCCGCGCAGTCTATGCCTATGCCTGTCGGTTCCAGCATGGTCGCGACTATCTCCCGGTTGATCTCCACGTCGTCCGCCAGGAGCAGGCGCCGGCCCTCGAAAATGCCGGCGGCGTCCGGTTCCTTATCCTCGGGCTGGCGCGCCGCGCCGATGGATTCGCTGATAATGTCCGCTATGGAGGACGGGAAAAGGGGCTTGGCCATGAACTTGTCCACACCGGACTTTTGCGCCTCGTCTTCGACGTCGCTCAACTCGGCGGCCGAGATCATGACCACGACGGATTTGCGCGCCGCCGGCGACATGGATCTCAGAGCGTTTGTCAGGGCCACCCCGTCCGTGCCGGGCATTTTCCAGTCGACGAAATAGAAATTGTACGCTCCGTCCGTCTCAATCCTGCGGATCGCCTCCTCGGCGTTTGAGGCGGTGTCGCAGTGTATGTTGAACCCTTGGGCCGTTTCCTCGAAAAACGACAGGACGTCCGGGTCGTCGTCCACCGCGAGGATGCGCACGTTGCCCCAGTTTACGCCCGGCAAAGTGTTTTTCTGTTCCGCCCCCCGTTTTACCCGTATCGTAAACGCGAATCTGGAGCCCTTGCCGGCCGCGGACTCGACCCAAATCTTTCCGCCCATCAGGCCGACGATGTTCCTGGAGATAGCCAGGCCGAGGCCGGTCCCACCGAATTTGCGCGACGTGTCGGAATCGGCCTGCTGAAAGGCGTTGAACAGGTGCGCCTGCTGTTCCGGGGTTATGCCGATGCCGGTGTCGGTCACGGCTATCTCGATCTCGCACACGCCGTCCTCCTCGCCCAAAAACCGCGCGTCCAGGCTTACGGAGCCGTTCTCGGGCGTGAATTTTACGGCGTTGCCCATCAGGTTCGTGATTATCTGCGACAGCCGCTGGTCATCCCCGATCAGGGAAGCAGGAATGTCTTTTCCGATATGCACCGTGAGCTTTTGTTTTTTTGCGTCGGCCCGGAATCTTATGACGTTCACGACCCGCTGGAGCATCTTCTCGAAATTGAACTCCACATTTGAAAGCTC
Organism: Bacillota bacterium; assembly: GCA_009782085.1. GTDB lineage: Bacteria > Bacillota > Clostridia > Lachnospirales > WQUN01 > WQUN01. Next base: position 6,321 of record WQUN01000040.1, on the reverse strand, counting down.
GAATTTGCCGGCCTCGATCTTGGACATGTCCAAAATGTCGTTGATAACGCCGTGCAGGTGCTTGGACGCGTCCTCGATCTTCGCGAAGCAGTAATCCTTGCGCTCGGCGCTCGCGGCGGATTTTCCGATCGCGGCCATTCCGACTATCGCGTTCATAGGCGTCCTGATCTCGTGGCTCATGTTCGCGAGAAAGATGCTCTTTTGCCTGCTCTGCGCGTCGGCGCGGCTCTTTGCCGCGTAGATGCGCACCAATATCGCGATAAGCGCGGAGGCGAGCGCCGCCCCGAGTATGCTGAGGGTGATGGCCATGTTTGCAACACTCTTATAGTAAGGGCCTTTCGGCGTCATGAACCCCAGATACCAGCCGTTCGCAAGCCTCCCGAAAAAAGCGACGGATTCCTCGTCTTTATAGCTTAAAATCGTTCTCTCGGAAATTTCCCCTTTGTCCAGCAACTCGTCCGCCAGCTCGGATATGGGGCTCCCTAAATCGCGCACGTTTATGCCGACAAAGTCCCGGTTCGGATGGGCCAGCATCACCATGTCCCGGCTTATGAGCATACCGTAGCCGCCGGGCGCCAGAGACGTTTCCACCACGTTTTTGCCTATATCGTTGAGCAGCACGTCGTTGCAGACTACCCCCAGCCGGCGGCCCCCGGCGTCATAAAGCGCGCGCGCGTACGTGAAAACCACCTCGCCGGTAAACGCGTCCACATACGGCTCCGTTTCGGCTATATCGCCGCCGGCTTCCACCGCCGCTTTGAACCACGGACGTTCCTGCGGCACAAAATCGTCCGGGGGGTCCCAACCGATACCGTTAAGATAGGCGGGCCCCTCCGGGAGCGTTTCCAAATATCCGTTCTCCCCGTTCAGGTTCAGCATACTGTAAGCGTTGGACATCATGTATTCGGTGATATCGTCGACATAGTTCTGCAGCTGCTCCGTGTTTCTGCCCCGCAGGATCATGCCGCGCACGGACTGGGAAAAACAACCGAGCGTCGCTTCCGGCTCCTTGAGGTCGGCCTTGATCTTGGCCTGCTCGAACAGCAGTACGCTTTTGGTGTTGTTTGCCAGATAGCCGTGCACCATGTCGCTCGTGAAGCGATAGCTCAGGACGACCATTATCAAAAACGCCAGCGCCGTAAACAGTATCTGCGCGTACAGCGCGCGTTTCGCGCCGATTTTACGCATCATTGAACGGATCATTGTCATTGCCCTTTCGAGGGGGGATACAATAAGTAACCTTTATAACCCCCTATTTGTCATTCTGAGCGCAGCGAAGAATCTTATGTTTTAGCTGTTATAGGTACACTGTTCGTTGTAGTGATAGGGTTCCCCAAAAAAGAGTAAAAAAAAACAAGGTGTTGGCCGGAAATAAGGTCGAATAAACTTCTTCGGAAATTGATTTTTCATTGTCAGCCGAGCGAAGCGAAGGGCCTTAAAATCAAGATTCTTCGCATCGCTCAGAATGACAAGCGCCAATTTCCGAAGAAGTCTAAGTATCAAATGGTCAAATAAAAGCCGAAAACAAACCGCCGGATGGTCGCCCAATCCGGCGGTTTTACGCCAAAATGCTCATGTCCTCGATCTTGTCCAGCTCATGCGCGATGATGTTGGTGGCGGTCAGCACGCACAGCACGTTCTCGCTGTTAAGGCCGATCAGCCGCCCCTCGTATATCTTGTTCCTGACCGTTTTCACGCGGACCGTCATGCCCCGCTTATAGACCTGGCCGCGGAAATTTATGACCTCCCGGGGGAACATCATGTAGCACCTGTCCAGAATGCGGCTGAGATCCCTTTCCCTGAAGCCGATCTCCGCCGGCGCCCTGAACAACGCCCGCAAAACGCCGATAAGGTTCGTTATGAACCAGGTTATGAAAAAGGCCAGAACGGCCGCCAGCATTATGTCCCCGGAACTCAGGACTATCCTCCCCATACGCGCCACCCACCCCTAAAGAGTACGATATAGGTATAATACATCAAAACCGCTGAAAAATCAATCGCAGATAATAGAAATCGTCTCACGCCCGCGGAGATAATCCCCTAGCGCCGCCGGGTCGATGACCTCGCCGGGGGCCAGGACCGGTATCCCCGGCGGATACGGCGCGATAAACTCGCCGGCCGCCTCTCCGAAGCTGTCGGCGAGGCTCACTTTCCTGGTCTTCATGCGCAGCGCAAGCCTGGGGCTGTAGCGCACGGCGACGCGTGGCAAACCGGCGTACGGCGGGGCGGCGGGCGGCGTCTCCGCCGCCGCGTCCGTGAACCGTTCGTCATTTATCTGCGGATTTTCCCCGGCCTTTTGGCCTGTTGTCCGCGCCCGTGCGGTTCCTCCGGCCCGGACGGCTGTTGCCAAACGCCGGTCTGTTGCGTACAGCGCGTCCGCGAGCCTCCCGAACCCGGCCTCCGTATCCGCCACGCCGGTAAGCGCCAGGACGTGGCCGCGCCCGGCGAGCTCCGGCTGTATTTTTGCCGCGATAAGCTCCCGCTCCAGTTCCGCCCCGGTCATAAGGCCGCCGGTCAGGATCGTGATCTTGCTTATATCGAACAATCCGGCCGCCTGATCCGCGCCGGCAGAGCCGCCGGAAGCCTCTCCCGTAAAAAGCCGGAGATTTTCAAGCCCGGCCAGGCGTTCCCTGGCGCCGCGCAGCATTCGGACGTATTTTTCAAAGTGTTCCGCGCGGTTGCGCAACTCCGTCAGGACCTCGTCCGTTATTGCCATAAACGCGTAGGACGGGCTGGAAGTCTGCGTCAGCGCCAGATACCGCCGGATAAGCTCCCCGTTTTCCGCCCCGTTCCACAGCAAAGCCGCGCACTGGGACGGGCAGGGCAGAGTCTTATGAAAGCTGACGACGGCCGCGTCCGCGCCCAGGCGAACGGCCGGGCTCGGGAACGCCTCGTGGAACGGGAAGTGCGCGCCGTGGGCCTCGTCCACGATCAGAACCGCGCCGCGCGCGTGGGCGGCGCGGGCGATTCCGGCGACGTCGGAGACGACCCCCTCGTATGTCGGGCTCGTGACCAGCACGGCGCGGCAATCCGGGTTTTCGTCCAGGGCGCGGCTTATCTCGTCCGGGGCGATCCACCCGACAAGCCCGTCCTGGGTCGTTTCGGGATAGACGTAGCGCGGCAGCACGCCGGCGGCGGCCATCGCGCCGAAAACGCTCCCGTGGCTGTTCCTGGCGACGACGAGGCGCTCCCCGTCCCCGCAGGACGCCATAACCGCCGCGAAAACGCCCGCCGTCGCGCCGTTCACGAGGAAGGCGGCCTCGCCCGCCCCGTAAATTAAGGCTATCCGTTCCTGAAATTCCCGAAGGACGCCCGACGGGGCGCGGAGGTTGTCCATGCCGGGGATCTCCGTCAGGTCGCGGCGCAGGAAACCGGCGGCCCACGGCGAAAAAACGGGGCCGCGCTTGTGCCCCGGCATGTGGAAGGGGTAGATGTCTCTTTTCAGGTATTCGTCAATGTGATTTTTCAGCGTCATCAGTATCCCTTAGCCCGCAGCGCGGCCTCCGCTTCCTCTTTCGTACTGACGTCCGCCGCGAAGATCCGCCTCGTCCCGGGCACGAGCGGAGTATAATATACGGAAATGTATCCGGCGTTGTGCGTCTGCACGCAGGCGTCCCTGAAAAATCTGTAGGCTTTCTCCAGCGTGTCGTCCGGGCGGACAAGGTTAAGAACGGTAAGGTTCTTTATGCTCCTGAAATTCTCCCACTGGTGCTCCGAATCGGCGCAGCAGTGCACCCCTATGGCCCCGTACCGCTCCGAGAGCCGGTTAAGGCCGGGAAGGCAGAACTCCCGGAACATGCCCGGGCTGATCGAGCCGGCCTCGTCCTCCGAAAGGGTTATCCCGCGCGGCATGTAGTAATCGGGGTAGTGGGCGACGAATTCCGTTCCGAAGCGGCCGAACCACATATCCAGGAATTCGGCCAGCAAAGCCTCCGTCATGGCGGTCAGCTCCTTGACCGCGCCCGGCTCCTCGTACATGGCGCTGAAAAAGTCGGTCTTTTCCCAGATCAGGGCCGCTATGTCGAAGGGGCTCTGGATATCGGGGAGCTGGAATATCGCGCCGGGCTCGGCGGCGCGGAGCCTGTCGGCCGTTTCCACGACCTCCGAGAGGAGGCGGCTGTCCTCGATCCTTGGAGTTTTAAGCGCGCGAAACTCCGATACGTCACGGATAAGCGGCAGGGCGAACGGCATGTTGTCCCCGGGATAATGGACCTTGCAGCCGAAAGCCGCCGCGAAGATCTCCGTGCCGGTGTACGGGCGAAGAGGGGGTATCTTGTCGTCGTTCAGCCAGGACAGGGCCTCCATGTCCTTTCTGTAGGCGTTCAGGGCCCATTCGAAGCGTTTTTCCCCGTTCTCCGGGTACGGCAGCGGGCGGTCGCCCTTTTCGCCGTTATAATTGACCCACACGGTATAGTCCCGCTTGCCGGCGTACAGGTCGTACCAGGCCCGCTTTCGTTTTGCAAAGTCCATGTTTGGCCTCCTATTTACAGTATTATTGTACTATGTTAATATACTTTTTAAAAACTCTGGCACAATGGAGTAGATTATCGTGGCTGTCCCCGACCGCATGAAAGACCTTGTCGAGCTTCTCAACAACGCCGCCAGGGCATATTATAACGAAGATACGGAGATAATGTCAAACCTGGAATACGACAGGCTCTACGACGAGCTGCTGGCCCTGGAGGCCGGGAGCGGCGTCGTCCTGGCGGGCAGCCCGACGCAAAAGGTCGGCTTCGGCGTCGTGGAGGGCCTGCGGAAGGTCGCCCACGAGACGCCGCTCCTGTCTTTGGACAAGACGAAGAACGTCTCCAAACTCGAGAGCTTCCTGACGGACGGGGAGGGCATTCTGTCCTGGAAGCTCGACGGGCTGACCGTCGTGCTGACCTACGAAAACGGGGAGATGATCCGGGCGCTGACCCGCGGCAACGGCGTCATAGGCGAGGAGGTCACGCACAACGCCCGCGTTTTCAGAAACATCCCGCTTAAAGTCGGCTTTAAGGGCGCGTTTGCCGTGAGGGGCGAAGCCGTCATCACGTATTCCGATTTCGAGCGGATCAACGCGGAGCTAATAGGCGCGGAAAAGTACAAAAACCCGCGCAACCTGTGCAGCGGCGCGGTCCGCCAGCTTAACAGCGGGGTCGCCGCCGGGCGCGGCGTCCGCTATATAGCCTATACAGTCCTTCGCGCCGACGGCGCGGACTTCGGCGACAAAAAGGAGAACCAGCTCGGGTGGCTCGCGTCGCTGGGCTTCGAGACGGTGGAATACAAAGTAGTCACGAGGCATAATATCCATGAATGGGTGCAGTGGTTCGAGAGCAGGATCCCGGAGAGCGACACGCCCTCCGACGGCCTCGTGCTCACGATGAACGGCATGGACTACAGCAGGTCGCTCGGCTCCACTTCCAAGTTCCCGCGGGACTCGATCGCCTTCAAGTGGGCGGACGAGGAGAGCGAGACGACGCTCCTCGGGATCGAATGGAACACGTCCCGGACGGGGCTGATAAACCCCGTGGCCGTCTTTGAGCCGGTGGAGATCGAGGGCACGACCGTCGAGCGGGCCAGCCTCCACAACGTCAGCGTCCTGCGTGGCCTTGGGCTCGGCGTTGGCGACCGGATCACGGTCTACAAGGCCAATATGATCATCCCGCAGGTGTCCGGGAACCTCACCAGAAGCGGCGCGGCCGTCATACCGGAGCGCTGCCCGGTCTGCGGCGGGCCGGCGGAGCTGGACTCCCAGGCGGGGGTGGAGTTCCTCCGCTGCCCGAACCCCAACTGCCCGGCGCAGCTTCTCCGTTCGCTGGCGCATTTCGCCTCCAGGGACGCCATGAACATCGAGGGCCTTTCGGAGCAGACGCTGGAAAAGTTCATCGGCCGGGGCTTCGTCTCGAATTACGCCGACATATACGGCCTCGGGAAGTACGAGGCTGAGATAACGCAAATGGACGGCTTCGGCGCGAAGTCGTTCGGCAAGCTGATGAAGGCCGTCGAAAAGTCACGCTCCGCCGCGCTCCCGAACCTTATCAACGCGCTCGGCATCCCGCAGGTGGGCCTTGCCAACGCGAAACTTCTGTGCGATCACTTCCGGCACGACATAGAGCGGATCATGGCCCTCGGCCCGGAGGAACTGATTGCCGAGCTGGACGGGGTAAGGGGCTTCGGCGGGGTCATCTCCCGCTCCGTGGCCAATTACTTCGCGAACCCGGAGAACGCGGCGCTTTTGCGGCGGCTGCTGCCGCTGCTGGAGATAAAAAAGCCGGCGTATATCGACGCTTACTACGGTTTGCGGGATATTGACGGCCTGCCCGGAGCGGGCGCGGCGGG
>WQUN01000039.1 GCA_009782085.1 Bacillota bacterium | reverse complement strand
GGAACTGTCCAGAAATAACATGCACATTTTTTTGAAACGACGAACGCTTCTACGGCGTTTCAAAAAAATATTTGATCAGTTTATTTCTGGACAGTTCCTAGTGGGGCGGGCGAAGAAAAGTTACAAAGATCGGGAACGCGGATTTTGCGGATTTCATCGGATTTTCGCGGCTGAATTAATCACGCCCCTATAATGGCTGCTTTATATCCGCGTTCTGCCGCCTCGGAAGGATGCCGCCGCGGTCGGCGGTCTTTTACGTTGAACCACTGCTTGCATGGCAAAGACCTTTGTGATATACTTATCCCATAAATTGTTAGAATATCAAGAGCGGGAGGGCCATCGCTATGAAGCTGGTCATGGCAATAATCCACGACGACGACGCGTTCCACATACTGGACCTTCTTAACGAAAAGGGCTTCTACGTGACAAAGCTCGCCAGCACGGGCGGTTTCCTCCGCTCTGGCTACACGACGCTGATAAGCGGCGTCCAGGAGGAGCGCGTGCGGGAGCTTATCGAGATCATCGAGAAGAACTGCAAGAGCCGCAAGCAGCTGACCCCCGTGAACTCGGCCCATGTGGGCACCACGGAGAGCTACGTCCCGTACCCAGTGGAGGTCACCGTCGGCGGGGCGACCGTCTTTGTGCTGAACGTGGAGGATTTCAGGAAGATATAGCCATTCAGCTTCAAAATTACCGCATTGTCATTCTGAGCGCAAGCGAAGAATCTTAAGACCCTTCGCTTCGCTCAGGGTGACAGATTAAAAGGTCTTTTTTAAGGCGAACACCCATATGGCCTATACGAAACGACAACATCGCGATGACATCCGGGGGCTTCCGACATGCGTATTTCCGAAATTTTATCCGCCCAATACCCGAAGATCGGCCCCGCCGCCGAGCGGGCCGAAAGAACCGATTTCAGCTTCACTCTGAACAAGCTGGACGACGAGGGCCTGGCCGCGCGGCTCGACGCGCTGATAGGCGACATAACCGTCTGGGGCAGGCATATCGCCGAGCACATGGACATAAAGGACATGAAGCGCTACCGCAGCCTCGTGGGGGATTTCATCAACGAGGTCGTGACCCATTCGCTCAAGTTCTCCCGCGAGAATTTCCTGGACAGGCGCGGGCGGCACAGGGTCTACGGCATCATCAGGCTCGTCGACAAAGAACTCGACGAACTGGCCCGGGAGCTGTTGAAAACCGAAAAGGACCATATAGCGATCCTCGACAAAACCGACGAGATCAGGGGGCTTTTGCTGGACATCCTCGCGTGAGGCGGCGAGGATTCGCAACGCGGATTTTGCGGATAAAAACGGATTTTCGCGGATTAGGGATTATAATACGCATTCAAGTTTGCTTTTTAACCGTTTTTTAAGCACCGGTGTCGTCAATGCAGGACGTTTGATCACCATTGATCCGCGTTTATCCGTTTTCTATCCGAAGAATCCGCGTTGCCAATCTTTATCCTTGTTTGTCCGTAACATTATATCGGAGTGCGAAAACATCAGCCTCCTCTGCCGCCGATTCGCCGCGGAAGCGTTCGTTGAATTGGCTCGCAGCCGGCAAATGTTTTCAGCATTTGGTATACCCCGTCCAATGTCAACAGGAGTACCCTCGGAAACCATTTAATACCAGTTGTCACCCTGAGCGGAGCGAAGGGTCTTTATGTTAAAATGGCGCCGTAATATGGGGGGAAAGATTCTTCGCTTACGCTCAGAATGACAGCTCTTATGCGGTTTTCGACTTTCCGAGGATACTCAACAGGGTAAAGGGGTTTACGGTCGGGGATGGAACGCCGATACGGTCGGGGATGGAACCCCGATACGGTCGGGGATGGAACCCCGACCCTACGGAATCCGCGATTTTGCAGTTGCGGGTTCCATTCCATCGCGCACCGCTCAATACGAATCTCATATTAATACTTCACAGGCGGAGCCGAAACGCCGAACGCTTCAACGGCCTTCTCGGCGACAGACTGTGATGATTTTATTCGATATTCGTATAACCTGTTGACATTGGTTCAATGCCTTTTCCAGGCTCCAGGCTCTTCTTTTTCCAGGCTCCAGTTTGACATTCCGAGCCGCTGCGCGTCAGCGGTTCTTTTGCGGTATACGATTTATTTGAAAGAAACTATATTGAAAGAAGAGTCGACATTGAACGCATACGGCGATATAATAGGCCAGGCCGGCGTCAAGGATCACCTTCGCAAGGCCGTTTTACGCGGCAGGGTCTCCCACGCGTACGTCTTCGGCGGAGCGGAAGGCATGGGCAAGGCCGGCCTGGCGCGGGCCTTCGCCAAGACGCTCCAATGCCTCGCCGGTAAAGACGAGCCCTGCGGCGTCTGCGCGTCCTGCCGCGCGTTCGACGGCGGGAACCACCCGGACGTGTTTTATGTGGGCCTTGCCGGGAAAAAGAGCATCGGCGTAAACGACGTGCGCGAGAAGATCGTCCGCGAGATGGAGACCAGGCCGTATTCATACCGGTACAAGGTCTTCATCGTGGACGGCGCGGAGACGATGACCCCGGAGGCTCAGAACGCCCTGCTGAAAACCATCGAGGAACCGGCGTCCTACGGCGTGTTCCTCCTTTTGTCCGCGAACCCGGCGCTGTTGTTGCCCACGGTGCGCTCCAGGTGCATATTGCTGAAACTGACGCCCATTTTGCCTACGGAAGCGGAAAGCCTGCTCCTGTCGAAAGGCGTTCCGGCGGAAAGGGCCGCGTTCCTGGCCGCCTATGCCCAGGGGAACCCTGGGCTGGCGCTTCGCCTGGCCGAATCTGAGGATTTCACGGAGCTTCGGGACGAGACGCTCGCCGAGGCGGAAAAGATACACGGCCTGGACTGCGCCGAGGCCCTCTCGCGCTTCCCGGCCTTTGAGAAATACAGGGACAGGATCGGCGAAGTGCTGGATATCCTGCTGCTGTTTTACCGCGACGCGCTTGTGGATAGCGAGGCACGTGGCAAGAACGGCGCGCCCGGGCTGGTCGTCCGCAAAGCGGACTGCTCGCCCATGCAACCCGGGCTGGTCGTCCGCAAAGCGGACTGCTCGCCCATACAACCCGGGCTGGTCGTCCGCAAAGCGGACTGCTCGCCCATGCAACCCGGGCTGGTCGTCCGCAAAGCGGACTGCTCGCCCATGCAACCCGGGCTGGTCGTCCGCAAAGCGGACTGCTCGCCCATGCATCCCGGGCCGGTCGTCCGCAAAGCGGACTGCTCGCCTATACCGGCTCGCCCTACGGCCAGGGAGCTTTTGACAAAGTTCTACGCGGTTCTGGACGCGAAGCGCGCCTTGGCCGCTAACGCGAATTTCCAGATGGCCGTCGAGGTAATGCTGATGCGGCTGAGCCGCGAACCCGCGTAATGAATGTGGTGTTAGTCGGAAATAGGGTTGAATTGCCAAACAGTCAAAACATACAGCAGGGCGGGGGCAAGCCCCCGCCGGAAGCTCCCGTATGGCGCAGCGGGGCAAGCCCCCGCCCTACATTTGCGGCACGTTATTCAATATAAAAAGCTATGCTTCTTATACATTTAGTATTATCAACCTTATTTCCGACTAACACCATGAATGTAGGGCGGGGGCTCTGCTCCCGCCGCCGCAAATTGAACATATTATACCCGTGTTCGGAAACATTTGCCGCATGTGGATTGCAGGACGACCGCCCCGGTCGTCCCTACAAAACGGCAAATATTTTCAGCATCCGGTACAGCCGCTAACGGCTGTTCGCCGCGAACCGGACAAACGCGGAGCGGGGGAGTCCCCGCCCTGAAATGACAGTATTGGAGAGATAAAAATGGTGGAAGTCATAGGCGTCCGCTTCAAAAAGGTGGGCAAGATATACTATTTCGACCCGGACGGGGTGAACATACCCGCCGGAACCCCGGTGATCGTGGAGACCGCCCGGGGCGTGGAGTACGGCTTCACGGAGATCGGCAACCGTCCGGTCGCGGACGGCGACGTCGTCCAGCCGCTTAAAAAGGTCATACGCATAGCGACGGAGGACGACGCGAAGCAGGAGGCCAAGAACAGGGAGACGGAGAAGGACGCGTTCGTGATCGGCCTCGAGAAGATAAAGAACCACGGCCTCGACATGAAGCTGGTGGACGTGGAGATGACCTTCGACCTCAACAAGATCGTCTTCTACTTCACCTCCGACGGCCGTGTGGACTTCCGGGAACTGGTCAAGGACCTGGCCGCGGTTTTCCGTATGCGCATAGAGCTCCGGCAGATCGGCGTCCGGGACGAGGCGAAGATCCTGAACGGCATCGGCATCTGCGGGCGGGGCCTCTGCTGCGCGTCGTTTTTGGGCGAGTTCCAGCCCGTGTCCATCAAGATGGCCAAGGAGCAGGGCATGTCCCTCAACCCGACGAAGATTTCCGGCATATGCGGCCGCCTGATGTGCTGCCTTAAATACGAGGAGGACACCTACGAGGCGCTGAACAGGAACCTGCCGTTCCCGGGCGATATCGTCAGCACGCCCGACGGAAACGGCGAGATACTCTCCGTCAACATCCTCCGGCAGATCATCAAGGCGGCGGTGCGCAAAAAGGCCACGGACGACGCGGTCGTCGGCTATTACGCCCTGGGCGAGATAAAGGTGCTCGAAAAGGGCAGGCTGGCGATGGTGCACGAACTGGAACAGAATCAGAATCAGAACGATAACGAGAGAGCGAAACCCAAAGGTGAAAAATAGCTTCGCGTATTTTGTATTTGGGTATTCATACCGGGCGGGTTGCGATGGATGTGAATTTTTTGCTGCCTGGCGAGCGGATCGACGACCTGGGCCTCGGCGGCCTCGGGATCATCCAGGGGCCCAGGGCTTTCGGCTTCGGGACGGACGCCGTTTTGCTGGCTGATTTCGCCAGGATCAGAACTGGCGAAAAAGTCTTAGACCTCTGCACCGGCTGCGGGATCGTCCCGATTCTGCTCTGCGGGAAGACCGGGGCCGGACATGTGACGGGCCTGGAGATCCAGGACGCCTGCGCGGACATGGCCCGCCGGAGCGTCATGATGAACGGCCTGGAGGGCAGGATCGACATAGCCGCGGGCGACGCGGGGAACGCGCCGGAGCTCTTCGGCGCGGCCTCCTTCGACGTCGTGACCGTCAACCCGCCGTATATCAAAAACGGCGCGGGGCTTCAAAGCGCGGACGGCCCGCGCGCCGTCGCCCGGCACGAGATACTCTGCTCGCTGGAGGAGATAATCGCGGTTTCGGCGCGGATGCTGAAGCCGATGAAGAGGTTCTACATGGTGCACCGGCCGGAGCGGCTCGCGGACATAATCTGCCTGATGCGCGGATACGGCCTGGAGCCCAAGACCCTGCGGTTCGCCTGCGACCGTCCGGGCCTGCCGCCGGTGCTGGTTTTGGCGGAGGGTGTGAAGGGCGGGAAGGCGGGGATGAGGGTTCTGGCTGAGGTTTATTGCGGGGGAGGGTGAGGTTCAACTAAAGTGTCCATACTAAAAAAAGTTCTGTTGGCGGGCATATGCGCTGTCGCGATCGCGGCCGTTTCCTCCGCGGGAACGTATTTACTCATGCTCCGCGGCCAGAGGAACGAATCGAAAGAGGCGGCGGCAGTCGGAGCGTCGGCGGAAACGGCGGCGGCACGGACGGCGGCAGAAAAACCGGCGGCAGATGAAGCCGCGATAAAAGAAACGTCCAATACGGAAACGTCCAATACGGAAACGCCCGCAACGGAAACACCCGCAACGGAAGCGCCGCCCCCGGATCGCCCGGCGGAATCGGCGGCCTTTGCGGCTATCGTCAAAAATATCAAACAACAGGCGCGGGACGCCATGTCCGCGGCGGTCTGTCCCGACAGGGGAAAGGCCGTCGATGAGGTCGGCGAGGCGCTAAAAGGCGTTTTGTCTTCCGAATATGCCGGGCTGTTAAATAATGACACATTCAACGACGACGCGTTCTCCGTCGCCGTTACGGCATATCCGCTGCGAAATAACCGGTTTATCAACAAAATCGATTACAGGATAAAAAATAACGATACGGACAATCCGATCGAGGGAAAACGCTTTTTTCTGCAATATACCGGGGACAACTCGTTTTTCAGCGACATTGAGTACCCCGATATTACCAATAAGTCGTTTCAGGTTTTTGAAAATACCGACGGGTGTTACGCCTTTTTGGTATCCTCCATGAACGGGGACAAAACTTTCTCCTCAAACAAAGAGTTTTCGGACTATTGGGCGAGAATATTTATACCGGGGGACGACGGCTTTTCGGTCGGATATGCCGCGATCCCGATGAAAGTCCCGTCAGGTTATGAACTGCGACTGGTCCAGCAATACGGCGCCGTCAAAGCCGTCATCCCCAATGATCAACACATTGATAATTTTGATGAGTCTGGATGCGTATTCAACAGTTCTTCTCTCGCGTTTGAAAGGCCGAAAGGGCCGTGGTTAAGCGATCCCGTGGATTATGATCTGCCGGGGTTGCTGTTGGGCGTGAGCGACTCGGACGGGAACGTCAAAACCCTGTACATCCGCAAGGAAAACGGCAGGATCTGGGCGGACGAATATGACGGGCGGATCGTCTTCACGCGGCAAGGCAAGCTGTTTTCGCTGAAATGCTATACGGATTATGAAGAATCGCGCGGTCATTATACGGATGAGAACGGGAAAATAAATGAATATCCCATTGGGTGCATAGACATAAAAAAGCTCGTCTGCGCCCCGCTGGGAGCGGAATCTTCGGCGGTCATTAAGAAAACTGGCGAAGAATCGGAGTGGAGCTTTCGCTCAAGTCACGACGTCCCGCTGTATGTCGGCGAGGATTACGTCTGTTATATCCAGAAATCCAGCATTTCCGGCGGCGGCACGTTCGGCGGGGGCGCTTCCGTTATTCGTTTTGACAAACTGGACGATCTGTCGGATTTTACGTTCGGCGATCAGATGATCCCGGGATTTGACAGCAAAACCCTGGCGGACATAATTTACGGTAAAAAAGCGGAGGACTTTTATCAGACCGAAATACGCACATACGGCGGGCAATTGTGCCCTTATATTGATTTCAGGCAGTTGTCCGTAAAAAGGAACCTCGGGAAATGGAGCCTCATGCTCCCGGTCATGGAGGATTTTTATCATCCCGGAAACGGCAGTTATACTAATTGGCCCGATTCCTTCGCGGCTTTCAGCAACGATGTGCCCGGTTTTCTGGTTCCCGACAACAAAGCCGCGGAATTGTCCGGCAGCTGGAGTTACTGGAATGTCAAAGACCTGATTAAATTTCCGGGGAGCATCGCTTATTTATTGCAGTTCGACAACGTCATCGAAATCGGCGCTTCCGCGGATAACGCGTATAATCTCGGGCCAATCGACGCATATATCCCCGTCAATCTCGACGAATACATCGTTTCCGTCTGTTACGCCGATAAAGACGCCCAATGGGCTGACGAGTTGAGCAAAATAAGGTAAATCCGGAGAAATTGTTGTTATGAATGACCTGCCTGTAAGGAAATACCCTCGATTAAAAGAATATGATTACAGCCAATACGGCCCATATTTTAGCGACAACTGAACAAAAAGGATTTGACTGCCCATGCGAACCCTTAAAAAACTCTTCTCCCGACGCTTCCGCGCGAACCTCCCCGTCGCCCTGGTTTTGATCCTCCTGGGCTCCGTCGCGCTGACCGTGTTTATGTTCTACTACATGCCGGACAGGTTCTCGCTCGCCTGGGATTTCGTCGTCAAGTCCGGCTACGCGCTGTTCTTCCTGAACTGGGCGCCGGTCGTCCTGTCGATGCTGTTTCTGTACTTCCTGACGAACAACGTCGTCCTCGCCTGCGCGATACCGGGGATTATCGTGACTCTTTTGTCCGTCGTCAACTTCAACATGGTCATCCTGCGCTCGGAGCCGTTCAAGCCGCTCGACATCTTCCTCGGCGGGGAGTTCCTGGGGGTGGCCAAGTCGATAGACAAAGGCGTCTTTATCACCGCCGGGGCCGGGATAGCCGGGCTGCTGCTGGTCATGTGGCTGGCGCTCTTTTTCATCCGGAACACCAAAAAGCGCGTATTCCTGCGGATCGCGGGGGTCGCGCTGTCGGCGGGAGTGTTTCTGGCTGTGAACCGGTTCTACATAGGCGACAAAGACCTGTACGGCAGCTTCGCCATCTCGAAGAATATGAACATATACAACCAGCTGGACAACTTCCAGTCCAGGGGCTTTTTGTACAGTTTCCTTTACACCTGGGACAACCTCAGCATCGTCAAGCCGCCGGATTACGACAAGTACAAAAGAGAGATCGCGCGGAGGGTCGATTCGTTTGAGCCGGACGGCGCGCCGCTTTCCGGGACAAAGCCGAACATCGTGATGATCCTGGGCGAGGCCTTCTCGGAGTTAGCGGAAAGCCCGGCGTTCTCCTTCGACGGCTATACGTATCCGCTGGAAAACTACGACAGGATCAAGGCGGACTCGGTCTCCGGCACACTGATCGTCCCGAACGTGGGCGGAGGCACGGCCGACACGGAGTTCGACATACTGACGGGCGTGTGCACGAGGCATTTCCGCGACAATCCCTACTCCTTCTCGTTCGTGAACAAGCCCTACGACGCCATGCCGCGGTGGCTCGCCGGGCTGGGCTACGAGAACGTTGCCGTCCATCCGGGCTACGGCTGGTTCTACAACAGGAACACTGTCTATCAGCTGCTGGGTTTCGGCGGCTTTTTGGACGTGAGCGTCTTTGACCAGACGAAGCATAAGGGCAACTACGTCTCCGAGGACGAGACGATGGCCGGGTTTATCGCGCAATACGAGGCCCACATGAACAAGGCCCCCAATACGCCGTTTTTCGAGTTCGGCATCACGATCCAAAACCACGGGCCATACAAGGACAAGTACGGCTACGGCGTGCCGAGGAATTTCGCCTCCGCCGCCGACTTTTCGGCGGATTCGGTGAACGCCCTGTCCAACTACTTCGTCGGCCTGGCCGACGCGGACAGGGGGCTCAAAACGCTGACGGACTATTTTGACAAGAGGGCGGAGCCCGTCGTGCTCGTCTATTTCGGCGACCACATCCCCAGCTTCGCCGCCGACGTCTACGACGCCGCGATACCCAAAGCGGGGACGCGGTACGACGACCAGACCAGGCTCTACCGGACGCCGTTCATAGTCTGGCGGAACGGCGCGGCAAAAAAGGCCGGGGCGACAGACGATCCGGACGGACGTTACACGCAGACGGGCATTTCGGTCTCCTCAAACTATTTCGGCGCGTGGCTGATGGGGCTGCTGGGCTTTAACGGCCTCGACCCGTTCGCAGACTTCCTGAGGGGGCTTTCAGTTCAATACCCGGTGATGCTCGAAAACCAGTTCGCGGAGTACGAAAACGGGGAGAGGATCCTCGTCCCGTTTTCGGAGCAGCCCGAGGACGTCGCGCTGTACAGAAGCTGGGAATACAGTATCGTGAGAGGGAATTAGGGCGCTGTACTACAGCGCCTTTATCACCTTCAAAACCTCCTCCGCCCCGTTCTTCACCGGGCAGGCCGACATGGCCCGCCTGTATTTTTCCCTGTGGACATACAGATCCGCGGCCGCCTCCGCCAGGCTCTCCGGCGTGAGTTCCTCTTCATTCAGGACCGCGCTGAACCCCTGGCGGCGGAAGGATTCCGCGTTTAGTATCTGGTCGCCCCTGCTGGCCTTTTTGGAGAGCGGGATCAGGAGGTTCGGCTTCTGGAGCGCCAGGAGCTCGAAGATGGTGTTCGCGCCCGCGCGGGAGATCACCGCGTCGGCGTAGGCGAACAGGTGCGGCAGTTCACCGGTCACGTACTCGAACTGCCTGTAGCCGCGCGCTTTTATTTCCTGCGCCGCGTTGTTTTTGCCGCAGACGTGCGCGACGTTGAAGTCAGCGCAGAGCCGCCCCAGAGAGGCTCTCAGCGCCTCGTTGATTTTGACCGAGCCTAGGCTCCCGCCTATCGCCAGCAGGACGGGCTTCGTATCGTGGAACGCGCACAGCTCCGCGCCCGCCTTTTTGCTCCCGCCGAACAGCTCCGGCCGGATCGGGCAGCCCGTAAGCACGGCCTTCCCGCCGCGGATGCGCGCCGCGGTCTCCGGAAAGTTGACGCAGACCACGTCCGCGAACGGGATGGAGAGCCTGTTCGCGAGGCCCGGCGTAATGTCGGACTCGTGGACGGCCGCCTTCACCTTCGCCATTTTAGCCGCGGCCACCACCGGCGCGGCCACGAAGCCGCCGTTCGAGAACACGGCGTCCGGCTTCAGCTCCCGGACGAGCCGCGCGGCCTCCCCGAAGCCCCTCAGCACCCTGAAAACGTCCGTTATGTTGCGCAGATCCAGGTAACGCCGGAGCTTTCCCGCGGATATCCCGTAATACGGAACGCCGGTCCCGGCCATTATGTCCTTCTCGATGCCGTTTTTGCTCCCTATGTAAAAGACCTCGTACCCGGCCCTTTTAAGCCCCGGCAGCAGCGCCAGGCTCGGCGTGACGTGCCCGGCGGTGCCGCCGCCCGTCAGGATGATTCTTTTCATGGCATATCAGCGTCCAATCCGCAAAAATTTCATGTATAAATTTTTCCATTATTATAAACATTTATATGTATAAAAGCAAAAATATAACAACGGCAGCAGATTTCTTCGAAAATTAACGCCGTCATTCTGAGCGCAGCGAAGAATCATTGTTTTAAGACCCTTCGCAGCGCTCAGGGTGACAGGCGGAAGCGGCTTATCGCGATTTCCGAAGAAGTCTGACATTTTCCACGCGAGAGGATGGGCAAGATGAGGATAACTCTGCTGCGCGCCGCCGCGCCGAACCGCGATTACGGGCTCTCGCGGCTGATTGAAACGGTTTCGGGCGTGCTTACGGAACTGGGCATGGAGATAGAGGAGACGGACCTTTACGGCGCGGACATCCCGTTTTTCCGGGAAGACGCCCCGGATGCGGAGAGTATCGCCGGGATAATCTCGTCCGCGCGCGGCTCAAACGGCATCGTCGTGGCGGCGTCCGCGCCGATGCGCATGGTGTGCGCCGCCGCGCTGCGCTTTTTGGAATATCTGCGCCTCCCGGAGTGCGCGGAGGCGTTCGCGGGCAAGAACTGTATGCTGCTTGCCGCCGCCCCCGCGGGCGGCGGGGAGGCGGAGGCGTTGGAATACCTTTCGCGGACGCTGACGGCGGCCGGGGCGTATGACGGCGTAAGGGCCGGCGTGCGCGAGGGGCCGGAAAACGAGGCCGGGATCGCCGGGATTATCGAAAAACAGGCGGAGGATTTCTACAGGCTCGTCCGGCAAAACCGGAAGTTCATCGTTCCGAAGCCCGCAAACCCGTTCCCCGGGGACGAACCGCCCAAGCCGGAGCGCTCCGGGCCGAAGGCAACTTTGGCCGAGATATGCGAAAGGCTCAACATCGACGGGAACGGCGCCAGGCAGGACGAAAACGTCCGGGAAATCGTGAAATTTTTCGCGGAAAAGCACCGAGGCGCGGTCGACGCCCGCGAGCCCGGCGCGGGACTCACCGAACCCTTCGCGAAGCGCGCCGTTACGTGCCGGCAAACGACGCGGAGCCTTCCGGGCCGCTTCAGGCCGCAGGCTTCGCGGGGGCTCTCCGCCGTGGTCGCCGTGAGCATAAGCGGGGCGGAGAGCTTCGAGGGCTGGTTCGAGTTCAACAACGCCGAATGCGTCTTTCACGACGGCGCCCCGCCCGACGGCCCGGACATGGCGATCCTGGCCGACGCGGCGGCCTGGGGCGACGTCCTCGCAGGCAAATGCAGCGCTCAGAAGGCGTTTATGATCGGCCGGCTAAAGGTCAGGGGAAATTTCGTGCTGCTGCCGAAGTTCGACCAGGCGTTTGAATTCCCGGCGTAATATCGAGATTCGTATAAGAACCTGTCGGGAGAACGGAACAGGATACTGATTTACCTACCTTCTTCGCCTTCCCCATCCTTTTCGGCCCCGGCGGCTTCGTCAGCCTCTTCCGGCGCGTCAAAAGGAGTCCAGTCGCCGCCGTTTCCGGCGGTATTGACTGTCTCCGCAGCTTCCGCGGAGGGAGAAGCCGGAGCTCCCCACTTCAGCACAAGCACCCCGGCCGCGGCAAACAGCGCCGACCTGAAGAAATGGAAGAGAGAGTTTTGCGCGTAATAGTTGACGAGCAAATAGACGTTGCCTATAAACGAGGTCATCCTGCCGCTCCTGAACTCGTCGACGACCGTCCTGGTACAGGAAACGAAAGACCAGACGAAAAAAGCGAACAGGAGCCCCGCGATGACGAGCAGGATATTCCCGAGGACGCGGAGTTTCTTTGCTTTCAGCAGCTCATTCATGATAAAACAACCCCCTTGGCGGAATTTGGCCGGCTGGCCTTTTATGCCGGATGCCGAGAACATGTGCCTATGACCGATTCGACCGAACGTAACCTCTATAAATCCCTTTTTGTCATTCTGAGCGCAGCAAAGAATCTTATGCTTAGGATCCTTCGCTCAGGATGACAGTTTATAAAGGCTGCCGGAAGCGTCGGCGGCGAATCGGTGGCAATGTTTTCGCACCCCGGTACGGCAAGTATACCCTTCAATCCCGCCGCGGTCAAGCGCGGGTTGTCGCGCGGCAGGTCAGTCTAAATTCGGTAAATTCCGTGAATTTTTAGCGGAAACAGATCAAAGGCGGCGGAGCAGAGCCCCTGCCCTACATATGACATGTTTTAATCTGAGATTCGTGTTACGCCTGTTTCACCTTTGTCCCGGCCCTCAGAAAATGCCCGGCGGACGGTATCTGTTCGATCCTGTAATACTCCGCGTCCTCCGTCTCCACGTCCCCCGCCGGGTAAACGCCCGTTAGGACGCCCATCTTACCCAAGATGAAAAACTGCGCGCCAGGGGAATTCTTCGAGCCGACGGGGTTTATCAGGCAGCTGTTGAACAGAACGGCCTTGTCCTTGTTCCGCGTGGCGAAAAAGTCCCCGTCCTCCCTCAGGCAGCGGGAAAAAACCAGCGGCGACTTGACGGAACAGGCGTTTATCAGCTTTTTCCGGTTCGTCTTGGTCTCGTAGGCGCTCATCGGTATCTTCGCGGCCTTGCCGTTTTCGAAGGCGAACAGCATGAAGCCCTCGTAATCAACGGTCGCGGCGACGCTGATGATCGTCTCGCCGTCCTCCAGCGCCAGGAGGTTCGTCAGGTATTCGCCGAGGCCGGAGGCCTTGCCGTCCGGGAGGTCGTAGGCCCTGGCCTTGTAACAGTTGCCTTTGTTCGAGAAAAAGAGCACGTCGGACTTGTTCGTGGCTTCGGTTTCCTGAACGATCCTGTCGTCCTGCTTCACGTTGTGGTCGCCGGACGAGCGCAGCGACGCGAGCGGGATCTTTTTGAAATAGTTCCCGGCGGTCAGGAACAGCCTGACGCCGTAGTCGTCGATCAGCGCGCGCTCCGGGACCGGCTCCGCGTCCTCCTCGTAAACGATCTCAGTCAGGCGGGGCTTTCCGTACTTTTTTATCACGGTCTTCAAATCGGCGGTTATCATCTCGCGTATCTTTTCCTCGGAGCCCAGCGCCCGGCGCATCTCCTCCAGCTCTTCGCGCAGGCCGCCGATCTCCTTGGCGCGGTTCAGCAGATACTCCCTGTTCAGGTTCCGCAGGCGTATCTCCGCGATGTATTCCGCCTGGGCCTCGTCGATCCCGAAACCCTCCATAAGGTTCGGGACGACCAGCTTTTCCTCCTCCGTCCGGCGGATTATGCCTATGGCCCTGTCGATGTCGAGCAACACGGCGGAGAGGCCCTCCAGCAGGTGCAGCTTTTTCCCCGTTCCGGAAATGTCGAAGGCCAGCCTCCGCTTTATGCATTGGACGCGGAACGCGATCCACTCGTCCAGAATTTCCGCTATGCCCATCGTGCGCGGCTTCCCGTCCACCAGAAAATTGAAGTTGCACGAGAAAGTGTCGCAGAGCGTCGTCATGCCGTAGAGCTTGCGCATGATAAGGTCGGGGTCGGCGCTCTTTTTGACGTCGATCGCGATTTTAAGGCCGCCCAGGTCGGTTTCGTCCCGCACGTCGTTGATGTCTTTGATCTTGCCGGCCTTCACGAGCTGGACGATCCTGTCGGCTATGATCTCTATGGTGGTCGTGTAGGGGATCTCGGTTATCTCTATGCAGCCGCTTTTTTTGTCATAACGGTATTTGGCCCGGACTTTGAAGCCGCCCCGGCCGGTCCCGTATACGGCGTCGATTTCCTTTTCGTTGTACAGCAGCTGCCCGCCCGTCGAAAAATCCGGCGCGAGAAGGTATTTTTTCAGGTCGCAGTCTTTGTTCTTCAGATAGGCAATCGCGGCCTCGCAGACCTCCTTCAGGTTGAAGCTGCACACGGAGCTGGCCATGCCGACGGCGATGCCCTGGTTCGGCGTCACCAGAAGGTTCGGGAAGGTCGTCGGGAACAGCAGCGGCTCCTTCATGGTGCCGTTGTAGTTGTCCGCCATGTCCACGGTGTCCTTGTCTATGTCCGCGAAGAGCTCGCCGCAGATGGGGTCCAGCCTGACCTCCGTGTACCGGCTGGCGGCGTAGGCCATGTCCCTGGAATACTGCTTGCCGAAGTTGCCTTTCGAGTCGATAAACGGGTGCAGCAGCGCGGCGCAGCCCCTTGTCAGCCGCACGAGCGTCTCGTAGATGGCCTGGTCGCCGTGCGGGTTAAGGCGCATCGTCTGCCCGACCACGTCGGCGGATTTGATCCTGCCGCCGGTCAGAAGGCCCATTTTGTACATGGTGTACAGGAGCTTCCTGTGCGAGGGCTTGAAGCCGTCGATCTCCGGTATCGCCCGGGAAATGATCACGCTCATGACATAGGGCATGTAGTTCGTTTCCAGGGTGCGGACGATATTCTGCTCGATCGGGGGGTTGGTGTCCAGAGCTATCTGAGCGCTGTCCTTTTTGGTTTTTGCGGGCACTTAGCTACCTCCGTATGGTTATTTGGCGTTGATCGATTTCCGGTATCGTTTACATCACTCCGATTTCTGTCAACACTTCGGTTGTGGTCACACCGTTATATCCGTAGCGCAGTTCGTCCGCCGCGAAGGGCATCTCCGCCGCGCCGTCCAGCTGTATCAGCCGGTAATTGTTCCTGAGCCGTCCGGCGTTGCGTACCACGGATTCGCGGACCGACGGCCGGGTGATCTCATCGGCCCTTTCGATAACGGCTTCCAGGCTCTCGAATCTGTTCAGCAGCGCCGCCGCCGTTTTGGGGCCGATTTTGTCCGCGCCCTTTATGTTGTCGGAGGCGTCGCCGACAAGAGATTTGAAGTCCGCGTAAAGCCGCGGAGGAATGCCGAATCTGCCCTGAACATACGCGCTGCCGCAAAGGTATGTATTGTCCCCGCGATAGCGCAGGACGCTCACGTTTTCGTTTATAAACTGGAAAAAGTCGCTGTCCAAAGAGGCGATTACGATCGGCATAGCGTTTCCGTATGCAATCGCATAAGCCGCTATGACGTCGTCCGCCTCCGCGTCCATGATCTCCGCGCGGGCTACCCCCATGCGCTCCAGCGCGGCGTATACGCCCGGGAGCTGCGAAAAGGGATTCTCATCGCCGGTCAGGCGGGCGTCGCCGGCGCGGTTAGCCTTGTATGCGGGATCGATCCCCGTCCTCGGAAGTTCGTGCTCCCCGTCGAAGAGAACGGCCGCGTGGGTCGGCAGGGTGAATTTTATAATTTTGATCAGCGCGCCGACAAAGCCCAGAACGCCGTGCACCGGACGGCCGTCCTTGCCGGGGATGCGCGCCGGCAGGCCGAAATACATCTGAAAGTAGAGCATACTGCCGTCGACGAGGAGGAGTTTCATGAATTATTCACCCTCCGCTCCGGAACCGTTTTCCGCGTTGATTTCTTTCAGTTGTTTTATCCATGATATTATGTTATATATTTATGAATAAATCAAGCCGTCCCTCGCGGCGGCTATTTTATACGAATCTCGATTAAAATCTTCACAGTCTGTCGCCGAGAACGCCGTTGAAGCGTTCGGCGTTTCGGCTCCGCCTGTGAAGTTTTAATCTGAGATT
>WQUN01000038.1 GCA_009782085.1 Bacillota bacterium | reverse complement strand
GCACTGCTCGTAAACACGGCGTGTCTGGTTTTATTGCTATCAAAAATGCTCTTGTTGGCAAGCCTTTTTCTGTGAAAGCTTTGATGACTGAATAGTTACTGTAAACGATGGTTTAACGATGTGGTAAAATCGGTCGGGGATGGAAACGGGAATCGGTCGGGGATGGAACCCCGACCCTACAAACGCCGATTTTGCCGGGTTGTGAATATGCTGTAGGGTCGGGCTTCCATGCCCGACCGTTCTACACGTTTGCTAAATCCCGTTTACCGGTGGCGGCGGGAGCAGAGCCCCCGCCCTACAATACCCGTTTGTTCGCAACGATAAAATCCCCGGTTATACCGGAGTGCGAAAACATTAGCCTCCTCTGTCACGTCGTCCGCAAATGTTTTCAGCATCAGGTATTTTTAATGCCATTTTCCCGCCGACCGTATTTATTGACCAGCTCCGCAACAAGCCTCAGATTCCCCATAGGCGTCCCGGCGGCCGTGGCGTCCCCGGTGCACAGGATGACCTTCCCGCCGTCCTTTACCCGAAGGATCGTTTCGCGCGCCAGTTCCCCGATCTCCGGCGGGCTCGCCAGGCAGAGCCGGGACGGGTCGATCCCGCCTATGATCAGCTTGCCGCCGAAAAGGCCCGGCGCGTCCCAGGGTTGCACGTCCCCCGTCTCCGGCGGGCAGACCGAATCCAGGCCGTCCATTTTCCCCGGGGCGATCACGTCCGCGAAGCCCTTGAGCTTCCCGCACATGTGCACGAAAAAGGGCTTGCCCTCCCCGTGGACGATGTCCGCGTAGTCGTCTATCTGATCTTTGCAGTATTTCCGGTACAGCTCCTTGCTTATCGTGGTCGTGGAGGTGTCCTCGTAGATGAAAACGGCCGGGGACGGGCTTTGGGCCGCGACGCGGTTTTCCTTTTTGTGGTTCTCGTGCATGAGGGCCATCAGCGCGTTCATCTCGTCGGGGTAATCCGCGAGGAAATAGACGAAGTTCGACAGCCCGGTGAAGTTCTCGAAGATCGTGGCCAGAGGGGTCGCCGGGGCGGAGACGGTTGCCGTTCCCGCGTCCCCGACGGCGGCGTCAGCCTTCGCGAACGCCTCGTAATCCGGCTCGACGGCCTTGTGCTCCTCGACATACTGATAGATTTTGATGTCCTCGCGGCTCTTTATGAGAAATTCGAGGACGGTGAACGAGCCGTCGATAACGCGGGCGGTCTGCGCCAGGCTGCCCACGGGGGTCGTGATCTCGGTGCGGATCGTCCCGTTCGCCGTAACGTCTCTTTTCTCCACGCCGCCGGTGAACCGCCAGCGGCAAAAGGGCGCGTGGCGCGCGATGACGTCCGCTCCGACGGACTTAAGGCAACTGACGGCGTCCATCGGCCGGCCGGCGGAGGCGAGATATGACAGATAGTAGTCGTCGATTATCGGCGCCCAGACCAGGCGGTCGGTCGGTTGGCCGGAGAGGGCGGAGATGACGCGTTGGCGGGGGGTCAGCATAGAGTTTATTCACCTTACTTCATATGAAATACATTGCTTTATACTGTAAGGTTTTTATTAGTTTATGGTTTCCAGAAAATCAAATAGGGTAATTGCTGATTCATTCATAGAGCAAATCGACTTTACAGGTGTTATGGATAACCTGTCCTTTGCTATCGCTGCATGTTGTTCATTGATTTCTATACCAATATAACGTCTGTTGAGTTTTTTTGCCGCGACACAGGTGGTTCCTGAGCCTGCGAATGGATCTAGGACAATTGAATTCTCGGTTGTCACCAGGGAGACTAAGCATTCCATAAGTTTGAGCGGTTTCTGAGTTGCATGCAATCCGTGATCGTCCTTATCATTTTGTACATGAATAATATTTGAAAACGACGTTTCATTGTTAACCGAAGAACCGTTGTTATATACCGATAACGCCGCCTCGCTCCATGCCCCCACACCATATTCAATCATGTTATCCACCAAAGTTCCGCCTGTTTTATATGGTTTTTGAAACCATAGAATTGGTTCAAAAAGTGGACGAAGATTAGCCACCCTCCATCCTGCCCATTTTTTTGAATTTTCCGTATCGCCTCTATGCCTGTATGTTTCTGATACCCGCTGAGCCCTGTACGGCGCTGTCGTTTTTTCCCACGCAAGCATATCCTTGAAAGTAAATCCGGCATCCTCTAAAGCGACTATACATCTGTGAGCATTTCGCCGGCCTGCGAAAATAAAACATGACCCACCTGGTTTTAACACGCGCAACCAGTCGGTAGCCCACGACGCGCACCAATTTTGATACTCCGCGGGTATCTGCTTGTCGGCATTACTCCAGCCATTTAATGGCTTACCTCTGCGCTTAAAAATATCCCCGGCAGACATCTGGGCGGCTGATGCCCCCCCTAAGGCTGTGTTAGTGTTACTGTGGAGGACATCCCACTCTTCGTAGCATATCCCATATGGAATATCTGATATAATGGCATGTACAAAATCATTCTGAAATGTTTTAATAATCTTTATCGAATCACCGACTATTATCTGATCAATCAAGCCGTAACCCCCTAACAAATTGGTCGATTTGTTTTATTTTTTCATCGATTTTTTTTGCTTTGATTAGTTCAGATATAGCTTGGTCTCTTGAATAGCAGAGAATGGTCGACCTCATATTTTCCAAACTAATTCTTTCTGTTAAGCTGCGTTGCAAAATGATACTCTTGTGAATATTAACTGATGCAGCATATTCCTTCTCAGAAAACCCAATCGTGGATAAAAACACATTTTTAAAATCGCTCAAAAAACAACGCTTCTTATCAGCAAAAACTATGGAATGTGAAATCCTCTCTCCATAATTCCACATAAAAGATAAGTTCAGGTCAATGTTTTCTTTTACACCATTCTTCAACATGAAAATGAGGTTTTCCCAACTCAGTAAGCAGACATTATATTCAATGGCCTGAGCGTATATTTGGCTTTGACTTCTTGGATAGTGAAAATAGGGTGAACAAAGAACTGCATAATCCGCGTCTTTTCGCCATCCTGAGAGAGCGCTGACTTTGAAATCCTTTTGATTTTTCGCGGTTCGGCTCATCCTGAAAACCTTTGCGTCGGCAACCATTGTATACCCAAATATATTCGATTCGGCCAACACGTCAGCAGCATCAGCACGTTCGGGCAATATGGTTGATTTTAGACCTATTTCGCGAAAAGCTCTAGATAATACCGCATCGGATGCTTTTGCAAACAATTTCTCTTCAGTCGAATCATGTTCAATAGATTCGGGAATAGTGCCTATCTGTTCCAGAATACCAATAAAATCAACAGCATTATCGATATATCCGGCAATCACCTCAACAGACCTTAAAAAATCCTTCGGTGCAAGCTCAAAAATCATACTAACCAATCTCTCAAACAAAAACCGTCCCTCCCCGATTTTCCCTTCATTCCCCTCACCCCTCAAAAAACCTCGCCACCAATTCATCCTGCGCCACGACGGCCCCCTCCGTCACATAGACCTTGTCTATTATCCCCGCCACGCTGGCCAGCACCGTCGTCTCCATCTTCATGGCCTCGATGGTCAACAGCGGGGCGTTCAGGTCCACGGAATCGCCCTCCTTGACGAACACCTTGCCGACGGTTCCCGGTATCGGCGCGCCGACCTGCCTGGGGTCCTTGCGGTCGGCCCTGGGCTTGGGCTGCGTCTTCACGCCGTGGGAGGCGTCCAGTATCTCGACCTCGCGGGTGGAGCCGTTCATCTCGAAAGTGAGCGTGCGCGTGCCGTCCACGCGCGGCTCCGTCATGCCGAGGTATCTGATGACGAGGAACTTGCCCGTGTCGATCTCCACGTCGGCCTCCTCGCCCTTGGCCATGCCGTGGAAAAAGATGTGGGACGGGAGCTTCGACACGTCGTGGTAGAAGCGCCTGTGCCGGAAAAACTCGTCGTAGACCTTGGGGTAGAGCGCGTAGCTGACCTCGCCCCTGGGGCTGTTTGTCAGGCCGTAGTTTTCCTCCAGGATTTTCGCTATCGCGCCGAAGTCCTCGTCCGGCAGAAGCTCTCCGGGCCGCTTGTCCGCGGGCTTGCCGCCCTTGAGCACGATTTCGCGCAGGGCCTCGGGGAAGCCGCCGTCCGGCTGGCCGATCATGCCGGAGAAGTAGTCGATCACGGAGTCGGGGTAGGACAGATCCTTCCCGGCGGTCAAAATGTTTTCGGCGGTCAGGCGGTTCTGGCGCATGAATATGGCCAGGTCGCCCACGACCTTCGAGGTGGGCGTGACCTTGACGATGTTGCCCAGCAGGTCGTTGGCCTGTTTGTAGAGGATCTTTATCTGCTCGAAGTCCTCGTCCCCCTCCGGGCCGTTTATGCTCTTAGCCTGGGCCAGAAGGTTGGAATACTGGCCTCCGGGTATCTCGTACCTGTATATCTCCGTGTTCGGCGTGCGCATCCCGGCCTCGAACTCGCCGTAGACGGGGCGCACCGCCTCGTAGTAGCGGCTGAGGCCGTTGGCGAGGGCCATGTCGAGCCCCGTGTCCCGCTCCGTGTTCGCCAAAGCGAAGGCGACAGAGTTGAGCGACGGCTGGCTCGTCAGGCCGCTCATGGACTCCAGCGCCAGGTCCGCTATGTCGACGCCCGCCTCCGCGGCCATCAGCACGGCGGAGACGCCGTTGCCGGTGGAGTCGTGGGTGTGCAGGCAGACGGGGATCGAGACGCTCTCTCTCAGCGCCGAAATGAGTTTTCTGGCGGCGTAAGGCTTCAGCAGGCCGGCCATGTCCTTTACGGCGAAGATATGCGCGCCGGTTTTCTCTATCGCGCGCGCCTTCTCCACGTAATAGTCCACGGTGTACTTCGTCTCTTTCGGGTCCAGCAGGTCGCCGGTGTAGCAGACGGCCCCCTCCACGATCTTGCCGGTCTTCAGGGCTTCCTCGATCGGCAGGCGCATGTTCTCAAGCCAGTTCAGGCTGTCGAATATACGGAACACGTCCACTCCCGCGCCGGCGGATTCCCTTATGAACAGCTTTATCACGTTGTCCGGGTAGTTTTTATAGCCCACGGCGTTCTGGGCGCGCAGCAGCATCTGGATCAAGGTGTTCGGCATCAGCTCCGCCAGCAGCTCCAGCCGCTCCCAGGGGGACTCGCGGAGGAACCGGTAGGCCACGTCGAAGGTGGCCCCGCCCCAGGCCTCGGCGGAGAAGCCGTTTTTCAGCAGCTCGTTCGTCGCCGGGGCGGCCGCCGCCAGGTCGGAGGTGCGCATACGCGTGGCGAAGAGCGACTGATGCGCGTCGCGCATGGTGGTGTCGGTCACGTAGAGCTTTTTGGAGGCCCTGATCTTATCGCAAAGGCCCTTCGCGCCCAGGCGCCTGAACTCGTCCTTCGCGCCGGTTATCTCCGGGCGTTTTTCGAACTTCGGCGGCTTGGCCTCCGCAAACGTTGTTTTGACGCCTTTTTTGCCGTTGACGATGACGCCGCCGATGAACTCCAGTATCTTGGTGGCCCTGTCCTGGCTCTCCGTCAGGACGAAGAGCTCGGGAGTCCGTTCGATAAAGGTCGTGGAGCACTTTCCGCTGAGGAAGGCGTCGGAATTCAGCACGTTCAGCAAAAACGGCGTGTTCGTGCGCACGCCGCGCACGCGCATTTCGCGGAGGGAGCGCGTGAGCTTCCTGACCGCGCCGGCGAAAGTTCTGTCGTGGGAGATGACCTTGACCAGAAGCGAGTCGTAATAGGGCATGATCTCCGCGCCGGTGAAGGCGTTGCCGCCGTCCAGGCGTATGCCGAAGCCGGAGCCGGAGCGGTAGACGCTGATGCGGCCGGCGTCCGGCAAAAACGAGTTGGCCGGGTCCTCCGTCGTCACGCGGGACTGGATGGAATACCCGTGGCATTGGAGGTCCTCCTGGGAACCTATGCCGATCTCCTCGGAGCCGAGGGCGTACCCCTCCGCGACCAGTATCTGCGCCTGCACGATGTCTATGCCGGTGACCATCTCCGAGACGGTGTGCTCCACCTGTATGCGCGGGTTTACCTCTATGAAATAGAAATTTTCGTCGGAATCCACCAGAAACTCGATCGTCCCGGCGTTTTTGTAGGACACGCGGCGGGCAATCCTAAGCGCGCTGTCGAATATTTTTTCGCGGGCCGCCGCGCCGACGGAGAACGCCGGGGCGTACTCCACGATCTTCTGGTGCCGCCTCTGCACGGAGCAGTCGCGGTCGAACAGGTGGACTATATTTCCATAGGCGTCGCCCAGTATCTGCACTTCCACGTGCTTGGGGTCGTTCAGGTATTTTTCCAGGAAGATGCGCTCGTCCCCGAAGGCCTTCCGCGCCTCGTCCAGCGCCTCGCGGAAGACCCGCCGCATGTCCTCCGGCCGCCTGACGATCCTCATGCCCCGGCCGCCGCCGCCGTTGGAGGCCTTGAGTATGACGGGGTAGCCGACTTTTTCGGCGATCGCAAGCATCTCCTCCGCCGAACCGACGGCGCGTTCCACGCCGGGGATCGTCGGCACGCCGCATTCCGCGGCGATTTGCTTGGAAGAGATCTTGTCGCCTATCATCTCCATCGTTGCCCGGCCCGGGCCGATAAAGACGATTCCGTTTTGCTCGCAGGCCGTGACGAAGTCCGGGTTTTCGGCCAAAAAACCGTAGCCGGGGTGTATGGCGTCCGCGCCCTTTTCCTTCGCCAGGCGGATTATGTTCGGGATGTCCAGGTAGGCATCCACGGGGCCTTTCGCGGCGTCCAGCATGTACGCCTCGTCCGCCTTCGAGCGGAACAGCGAATACTTGTCCTCCTTGGAGAACACCCCGACGGTGCGGATGTCGAGCTCCGCCAGCGCGCGGAAGATCCTTATGGCGATCTCGCCCCGGTTGGCGACCAGGACGCGGGAGAAAGGGGTAATGGGCATTGGAGCCTCCTTGGCAGAATAATGGCCCCGTCAGTATAGCACAGCGACGCGAAGGCCGCAACAGCTATACCGGATGCTGGTACGGCAAATTTACGGCAAATTTTCGTAGGATACGCAATAATACAGTAGGGGACACCGCCCCATATGCACTAACATAAATTGACAACATGCAAAAAAAGTTATATACTAACTAATCAAGGGCGATAGAAATGGAAAACATAGCATATTTGATGGCAGGATT
>WQUN01000037.1 GCA_009782085.1 Bacillota bacterium | reverse complement strand
CTTCTCCGCGCTTCCCTCCGCCGTCTTCGCCTGGTGCGACTATTCCCAGCACAAGACCAACTCGCTGTCGGGGTTCCCGCGGCCCGCCGACCAAAGCCTCACCGTGTCCAAACTCGTCCGCAACTCCGACGGTTCGGAACTTTCGTCGGATCAGCTCGGCCAGGCTTTCACCTTTACCGTCGAATTCTCGGATGGGGGTTCCTATCCTTACTATATCGTCACCGCCTCGCCGTCCGCCATATCCGTCGCGTCCGGGACGCCGCCCGAGGGCGACGCGCCCGAAGGTATCGCAAGCTCCTCCGCGATAATTGTCTCGTCTGCGGGCGATTCCGGCGACGCGCCGGAGGCCGGGCAAGAGGCCGCGCAGGGAACTTCTCCCGCGCCGGCAAAATCAGGCCTTGCGGCTCCGGCGCATAGGCAAACTCTTGCGCCCGCTTTACCCGCTTCGGCTTCTTCACCTGTTTCGGCTTCTTCGCCCGCTTCGGCCTCAATACCCGCGCCGACCAACCCTGCCGCTCCTTTTGGCGCGCCGTCCGGCGAATTTGCCCCGTTCGCGGCTTGGAATCCCGTGTACGCCGCGTCGATCCTGCTGGGGCAGACGAATTCCGGCCTGGTTCAGGCCGCCTCTCAGACGCCGGCGGCGACTTCGCCAACCTCGGCCACGTTGCCCGCTATGACCCTATCGCCGGGTTCGGCTTTGGCCACGTCGGCCGCTCCGGCGCAGACGGCCGTTTCATCGGTTCCATTGCCCGCATCGGCCGCTTCGGTCAAGACGCCCGCTCCGGCCACGTCGCCTATTTCGGCAGCATCACCCGCTTCGGCGCAGTCGCCCGTATCGGCTTCATTGCCCGCTTCGGCGCAGTCGCCTGTATCGGCTCCATCAACCGCGCCGTCCGCTTCGGTTCCGTCGCCCGCTCCGTCTTTGTCGCCCGCTTCGTCCAACTCTGACGGCCCTGCCGGCGAATTTGCCCCGTTCGCGGCCTGGAATCCCGTATACGCCGCGTCGGTCCTGCTGGGGCAGGCGAATTCAGGCCAGGTTCAGGCCGGCTCTCAGGTGGACGCGATCCCGGCCGGCTCTCAGACGGACGCGATCCCGGCCGGCTCTCAGGCGGACGCGATCCCGGCCGGCTCTCAGGTGGACGCGGTTTCGGCGGACATGATAAACGAGTCTGTCGCGAGCGGACCCGGCTTTTCCTTAGAGGGCGCCGAAGCGGCGGCTTCCGCAGGGCCGGAAACGACTTCCGCGGGGCCGGAAATGGCATCCGCTTCCGCAGAGCCGGAAACTGCTTCCGCCGCGCCGGCGCCGGAAATAACGCCAGCGCCTTCGGACTCCCGGGAAACTTCCGCCGCAAACAACCTGACGCACTCCCCAGCGCCTGACGGCGCGACGGAGCCAGCCTCCGCTTCCGGATCACAGAAGCAATCCGGCGCAAATCGTGAAACGCAGAAACCGTCCGGCGTTCGGGCAGCTGATCCCGAAAACCCCGGCGTCGGGGCGCAAATCGCAGCGCTGGATTTCAGTCCGATAGGTTTTAGTCCGATAGGTTTTAGTCCGATAGAAGGAAGCGTTCCCCCGCCGGAGGACCTAACGGCCTTTGCGAGCGGCGGGACGATCCGCCTGGCCCACGGGCAGACGGCTGTTTTCCCGTATCTGCCAAAGGGCGTCGGATACACTGTGACCGAAGCGCCCGCCGACGGCTATACGGCAGACGCCTTAGGGGCCGTCGGAATTGTCGGCGAGCCGACGGACGACGGAATGTTCAACACCGTCATATTCGTGAACACCTTCGACACCGGGGTCACGCCGCCGGAGGAGACCGTCGCCGTCTCGGGAGAAAAAACCTGGGTGCATAACGGCAACGACCCGGCCGGCTATCCGCAATCCATAACCGTCAACATTCTGGCCAACGGCAGGATCGTCAGGACGTACAATGTAACCGAAGCCAAGGGCTGGCGGTGGTCGGCGGAGCTTCCCAAGTACGACGCCGCCGGGAACGAGATAATATACACAGTAGGCGAAAATCCGGCGCCCGGATACACATCCGCGGTAAACGGCTACAATATAACCAATACATACGTCGGCGGCGAACCGCAGCCGACCGTGACAATAAGCGGAACCAAAACATGGATCGGGGACAGCGCCCGGACGGACCGGCCCGGGTCGATAACCGTTTACGTCCTGGCGGACGGGGCCATCGTCAAGGCGCTGACAGTCGGCGCGGGCGACAACTGGCGCTGGTCGGTCGAGATGCCCAAGTACGGCGGAAACGGCAAAGAGATCGTCTATACGGTAGGCGAGGCGGCCGTATCCGGCTATACAAGCGCAACGGACGGGTATAACCTGATAAATACGTT
Organism: Bacillota bacterium; assembly: GCA_009782085.1. Taxonomy (GTDB): domain Bacteria; phylum Bacillota; class Clostridia; order Lachnospirales; family WQUN01; genus WQUN01. The sequence goes on along the minus strand of WQUN01000037.1, from coordinate 4,757 downwards.
CATTGGCAAACAGACGCCGTCGCCCGGCCCTCTGCCGACGGGCGGGTCTCAGGGCGGACAAACGTACGCGCCGGAGTATCCGACCCCCGGCGTAAGCCCGTCGCCGACGCCTGGCGCGGAACCGACTGCGGCGACCGCGACGCCGGGCCCCACTCCGGAACCGACGCCCGCTGAGACCTTAACTCCCAGCGCCGCGCCGCCGACCGCGACCAGGCTCACCTCCGGCGGGGCGATAGAGATCGAAGTCCCGTCGAAGCCGGGTTCGCCAAAAACAGGAGACGAAGGCAACTCTCCGCTTTGGATCGTGTTTATGTGCGTTTCGGCGGCGGGGTTGATAAGCGTATGGGCCTGGCCGCGGCTGAGGCGGCAGGGAAAGAAATAGCCGGTTCTTGTAATATGCGCATACATTGTATGGCGCGACGCCACTGACCGCGACACTGTCATGGCAACCTCTATAAACTGTCATCCTGAGCTAAGCGAAGGATCTTAATTACATGTCCCGTAAAAGTCGTTATCTGCGAATCGCGCTGTCCGCGTTATTTGTTGCGGTTTTTGTCATCAGCGGTTATAATCTGTGGGTGACGCAGGCTAACTACAGCGCCGAAGCAGCCGTGCACAAACGAATGCTGGAGTTCAGGCCGGACGGCGCGAACGGCGCCTCCGGTTCCGGAACCGCGGCCGCACCAGCGGATACGGCTGAAAAGCCGCGGCCACAGGCGGTCGGGGTCTCCCCGCCGGAAGAAGGGGTATATAACGGGGGTATAGCCGAACTGCGCCGGATGAACGGCGACGCGGCCGGGTGGATTTGTATAGACGGCACGGCAATCGATTACCCCTTTGTCCGAGGCGCCGACAACGATTACTATCTCCGCCGCGACATATACGGGAATCAGGCCTATGCGGGCACGATATTCATGGATTATCGCAATCAGAAGGATTTCTCGGATTACAACACCATTCTGTACGGGCACCAGATGAAAAACGGCAGTATGTTCCACGGCCTTACGAAATTTAACGACAGGGATTTTTTTGATTCCCATTCAACCGGGACGATATATCTTGAAAATCAGAACATCGGTTTGGAAATATTCGCTTTTCTCATACTTGGGCCAATGGACCTGATAAATTTTGAAGGGGATGACAAAACGGGGCCGCCGATTGAGGACTATACGGATTTTATACACGCGCGCGCGCGATTTTGGCGCGATGCGGGGATTTCTGACGGCGACCGTCTGGTGACGCTTTCGACGTGCTCATATGAATTCGACAACGCGCGGGCCGTACTGGTCGCCAAAATAGCGGAGAGTGATCGATAAGTTCTTCCTTTATACGCTGTGAAAGGACATAAACCCATGCCTAAAAATTTACAAAACCTCAGGACAATATTCTCCGCCCTACCAAACCTCTCCGTCGCGGTCGTCGGAGATTACTGCCTCGACGAATACTTCCGCATCGACGCCGCCCTGAACGAGCCGTCTTTGGAAACCGGCCTCACGGCTTACCAGTGCGTAAGGGTCGAGACATTCCCCGGCGCGGCCGGGACTGTGGCTAAAAACTTCGCGAACCTGGGCGTCGGCAAAGTATACGCCGTCGGCTACGTCGGCGACGACGGGCGAGGGATTGAACTCCTGCGCGGGCTGGACAGGCTCGGGGTCGACCGCGGCTGCGTGGTCGCCGCGCCAGGACGGACGACGCCGGCTTATACGAAGCCGTGGATCACCGAAAACGGCGTGTCGCGCGAGATGAACCGCATCGACATCAAGAATTGGACGGAGACGCCGAAGGAGCTCGCCGACACGGTCATGGCGGGCCTTGATAAACTGACCGGGCAAATCAACGCCCTCGTCATCATGGACCAGATGACGGAGGAAAACTGCGGGCTGGTCACGGACGGCGTCAGGGAGCGTCTAGCCGAAATCGCGCGGGAAAATCCGGAACTGGTCGTGTACGCGGACTCCAGGAGCAGGATAGGCAAATTCAGGGACATGATCATAAAGGGCAACGAGCGCGAGATACTTCGCGGGGCTTTTGAGGAAAACGCGCCGGAGGAAAAGGCCTGTTCCGAAGCGGAGTACGCCGAGGCGATAAGGCGGGCCGGCGAAATCATGCATGGCATAACAGGCAGGCCGGTCGTCACGACGCTGGGGCCGAAGGGCATAGTGATACGCGAGCAAGGCGGGGAAATCGCCGTGCCCGGCATCAGGCTCTGCGGGCAGCTCGACGTATGCGGCGCGGGAGACATGTTTACGGCTGCTTTCGTAAGCGCGCTCGCCGCCGGGGCGGACTTGGAAAGCGCAGGGGCCGCCGGAAACGCGGCGGCGGCCGTTTGCGTGACCCAGCTGGGGACGTCGGGGTTTGTGACGGCGGAGATGATTTTGGAAAGGCTGAGGTAGTTTATACCGGAGTGCGAAAATATTTCAACGCCGGAGGAAAGCGCCCAAACCGGGTACGCGTAGCGAATTAATTTACAAGGCAAAGGCGGCCGTTTGGCCGCCTTTGCTTTCGTCCATGCGATGTTCCCGCCGCGCCGCTTTATGCATTGTGGCTCGTTCATAATATTTCACAGTTCCTTACTGTTCCATCGGCTTCGCGTTCATGTATGCGTTCCAGTCGTCGGGATATTTTGTCTTCAGGAGTTCCTCGACCTTTCCGCAAACGTCGGCCGTGAACCCGTTGTCGTCGTAGGCCGCGACATACTCCGCCCACAGCTTTTCAAACTCCGCGTCGTCCTTGGCTGTCAGGACTTTGACGCTGGCGCCGGAATCCCACGCTTCCCTGGCGTCCCACCACCGCTGCAGTTCGGGTATCTCGGACGTATAACTCGCCGGGTAAGTGTCTATCGTCGGCGCCGGGGAATAACGCGTCCTCGGCTGGAACAGGAGGGACGAGAAGAACTTGCCGGCGTTGTCGGGCGAGCGTGGCATCGTTGACATGTCGTAATCGACGTATTTGGGGTTGTTAAGGCCGCCGGCCCGGATGCCCACGTGTATCTGCGGGAAAGCCGGCGCGAACCAGCGCTCGTTTATGACGCCCATGAGGCCGGAAGCCAGGTTGTACTTGACGTCCGCGTCATTGGCCGTGCCGCCTACCATACACGCTTCCAGTTCGGGATCCGTATACTTGCGTTTGCCGTTCGCGTCCTCGGTGAACAGCCCGGCGGAGCGCGGCCCCCAAACCTGGAGCTTCTGTCCCGCGTCGGTGAACATCAGATCCCACCAGGCCAAAATCTGCGGAACCTGATCCTCGGGCACCGTTTTAAAGATCGCAGTCGCGGCCGCGGTAAAATCCAGCACGGGAGCGTAATCGACATACGTGCTGTTATCAAACGGGCAATCTACGTATACCTTGCGGTACTGGTAGGGCTTCCCGGCCGCTTTCAGGTCGGCGTTGCTGGGGTACGTCCAGGTGTAGAGCACCGCGTATTCGCCGTTGCGCATCTTCGAGTCGAAAATCTCGGGGGTGTCTATGCCGACGCTCTCTTTCGCGCCGACGCCGTCGCGCACCCACTGATTGAGCTCGCGCATCATGTTTTTCCAGAGTTCGGTGTCTATGGCCCGCTCGAATTTTTTGGTTTTGTTGTTGAAGTTCATGAAGTAATTCCAATTGTTCGACATAAGCCCCTGGATCGGAGCGTAGAAGCAGGGAACCAGCGACCACAGGTCGCCCCCGGAGCCGTAGGTCATGTTGATCGTGTTGACCGGACGGCCGCCTTCCTGTATGTTGTTCGCGGCAATGGCATCGCGCACCTTATACAGGAAGTCCTTGACGTCCTGCTTGTTTTTCAGGGGTATGTCGTAAACCTGCTCCTTGGTGAAGTATCCCTGCGCCATGTACAGATCCTCGATTTCCTGCTGCGACTTGGCGTTGGGGTATATCAGCTTCAGAATGTCGTCGCGCACATACATGGGGAACGACCATTCGTTGGGGTCGCGGACATACATGTACTTCTCCGCGTTAAATTTATCGGGATACAGAATCTGCATAGTCTCGTCCGTATTGTCTACCCAGCCGACTCCCCACAGTTTCCCGGAGTTCCTCAATCCGCGCGCGGTGGTGATGGGCGCGACCCTGTTTATCAGCTCCCAATAATGGGGCGCGTATTTGGGGAGCAGCTCCGTGAGGTCGTAGAGAAGACCCTCGTTGAGAATGTCGTCGTTTTCCAGGATCGACATGCCGATGCTGGGCCACGCGTTGGTGGCGGCCAAGGTCGCCATCTTCTCCGTCTTGGAGATACCCTGGTTGTCAAAGCTGTTGGCCTTGTCGATCTCGATCCCAAATATGCGCTTGATCTCGGGCCAGAACACGTCGTTCGAGGACTCGAGGTGATTGGGGTCGCCTATGCCGTGGGCGTACCATGAGGTGATCTTCAGCGGCGCCCCCGTCCAATCCGGCAGCTCCGAAGTGTCGCTCACCTTGTCAAACATCGCTATCAGGTCCGTCACGCTCGGCGCTTTTGGCTGTTCCGCCGACGGCTCTGTGCTGGCGGCGGGCGCCGGGGTTGCGGTTGCTTTGGCGGCCTCAGGCGACGGGGTCGCCTCGGCGCCGGCGGTTACCGCCGGAGAGGGCGAGGGGGCGTTATTGCCTCTGCACCCCGCTAAGACGCCGATCACCATTGTCATAGCCAGTAAAACCGCTATTGACTTTTTTGACATGCTTTTACCTCCTAAATATAGTGATGTTTATTTTCACCCGGGAAGCCCGGATATTGCCGTTATTGAGGCTTATTCCTTGACGCCGCCGACCATTATGCCCCTTAT